>CAUJJY010000117.1 GCA_963205155.1 Candidatus Zixiibacteriota bacterium
CGGGATCAACAGCACGGTCTCGGTAATTGGATCAACGCCAAACGGAGCCCATAGCCACGCCCCGAGGACCCACCAGAGGCTCATTTCGAGCGATGCATCCAGGGTGTCCTGAAGGTGGCCCGCCAGGAGTTCGCCTTCCAGAATGAACCGCCAGCGCTGCATCGCATCAGCAAGGCGGCGCCGACCATTCACAATGCGTCCGACACTTGTATTGGCTTGATGGTGAACGAAAGCGATGATATCATCGTCGCGTAGATGAAACTGCACAATCGGCATCCTCTGTGCCGTTGCCATGATGTCTTCAAGCAAACGATCGTTATTCGTCACGGCCTGTTTCGCGTCGCGATCGACAGCGATTAGTTGCTCGCGGATTTGTTTCTGTAAATTGGACATTGCCAGATTGCGTGATACCGCCGATAAACCGCGCTCGCCAACACCGCTGATTTGGTGCGCAAGCGAAGAGACCTGGCGTGCCAGCGCGTCGAGACTCTCATTCACTTTCTGGCGCGTGCTGTCCGCTGCCTCCGCCATCGTAATTGGCGACCACATTCCAGCCGTCTTATAACGCTCCGACCATACGGCCGCCATACCAGGATCATGTTCCAGTTCGGAAGCGATCAGCCGCAGATGTGGAGAATCCTGCCGTTTGCCAAACGCACTGCGCAACTCAACCGGAGGCAATTGAGCGCGGACGGCATCGAGCCGGTCCGCTGCCCGACGCCAGTGCTTACGGGCTTCCGCAATATTACCGCGCCGGTAGTCATGATCGCCGCGTACCGTCTCCCAAATGGCGAATAGATGCGGTACTGCTTTGACAGCTGCGTTCTTTTCGAGCCGAGCAAGAGCCGGTTTTACTCGGCCAGAACTCCCGGCATCTTGTAAGTCGCAGACAGCCTGCCATAGTGGAAGCTGCCCGCTATTGAAGTAGGCACGTGCTTTCGTCAGATATTTCTGATGTGAGTCGGCATCATTATTCTCCAGATCAGCCGCGAGTAGGCTTGCTGCACCCAGGAATCCGCTGTTCTTTTCAGCTCCAAATCCCGCCTGCGCACGACGGAGTGCTTTGCGTGCCTCCGCAACTTTCGCCAGCGCAAATGCGGCTTGTCCGCGAAAGAGCGCTGACTTTGACGTTTCGTAACGAAGACCCAATTTCTCAAACAGCAGTTCGCTCTTGCGCGCCGATTCAAGTGCATCCTCGTAGAGGCCTAATCCAAGATACACCTCGGCTCGATCCAGATTACACAACGCCTCGCCGCGCGGATCACCGCCCTCACGGTAAATCTTCTCGCATTGTGTCAACTCCAGAAGCGCGACGTGAAACTTGCCGGTCAACATTCGCAACCACGCAAGACCATAGCGGGAGTCGTTGCCGTCGAGGGCGAAATCATTGGCATCCCAGATCGCGATCGCCCGTTTGTATAGTGCTTCGGCTTGTTCAAGATCAAAGAGTTGAACTAACGTATTGGCGCGATTATAAAGAGTCCGCGCCAGAGCAACTTGATTGTCCGATTTCTCAAAGAAGACAGCTGCATCACGATACAGCCTCTCGGCTTCGCGATGACGGTCCTGTCGGTGCAGAAGGTTGGCATAATTGACCCGAGTCTGTGCGAGGTCCGATGCCGCCTTGAGCCGCATGAAGGTCGTGATTGCGCTGCGTGCGTGCACGCGCGCCTTATTGAAATTGCCCAAATACATATACACGTCGATGAGCGCCCGGTCGATTCGCGATCGCACCAGGCCGTCCCGGCTCATCAGCTTGCGCGCCTTAAGGTAGGCGTCAAGCGCTTCGGCGTGCTTGCCGCTTAAATGCAGCACGCGCGCCAACGTGCGATAGCCGGTGCTTTCAAGAATGCCGCCCCGCTTAGCTGCCTGTTTGACAAACTTCTTTGCCACGGCGACAGCTTGCGATAGCGAGGCACGCGATACTTTTTGCACCTCGGCGTCACAAGCCGAGGCCAATTCAATTTCTGTCAGTCCGTCAACAACCCCTGTTGCCAGGAATCGCTCGACAGCTAATTCGATTGTGGTTTTTTCCACGTCAACTCCGGCAATTCGATCACGAATTCGTCAGAGCGGAGAGTAATCTTCCGCGGGGGACGGGTTCCCGACCACTGGTATAATCCCGCGCTGTCAGGTAGTAGTTTCTTCTTATCGGCTTCAAGCTGGATTGGCGATTTCGATTGCCCCTTCACTTGCGCAACAAACGCCCAGCCCTTGGTTTGTTTCTCTGCACGCAGGTCAAAACGGATCTCTTCACTTTCAAACCGGATGCGGCGGTCGCTTTCGACACTCTCACCACGGACACCTACCGGCTGCGGCATTGCCCAAGAGTCAAAAATAACCCGGGCGACAAAGGACCTGATCTGATCGAATACTACAGATTCTTTGCCAATTTCAATGGCTCGCTCGACCCAACCGATCGGGGCATCGGGCAAATGGAGCTTTCCTGAAACAAAGTAGGTCGAAACCAGACTGACAAGCTCGCTACATTCGGCGCAAATCCGCAAATGGTCAGACACGGTAACTTCTTGCCCCCGTGCTGCTTCAATGATTTGTTGTCTTGTCAGGTGCATATTCGTCTCATTCTTTCCTTCAGACTACAGAGTCTCGCTCCCCGAATTCCGTACTTCAACATAGCCATTTTCTTCGAGTATCCGTTTCAGCCGCTCCAAACAACGGCGACGGATCGGTCCAAGGGAGTTGGAAGCAATTCCCAACGATTTGGCGATTTCTTCATAGGATTGTTCTTCATCGGCGAAGAAGAAGGCGTCGACCAATTTCTGGCAACGAGGTTCGAGTTGGGCTATCGCGCTTTCGAGATGAGCCTGTTTCTCCAGATCGAGGAGTTCTTCATCGGGAAGCCGTGATGAATCGACCTGTTCATTTGACATATCGTCGCCGGGATCAGAACCAGCACGACGCTTAATACGAAACGCCTCCCTTTTTGCTGTCGTTACCAGCCATGCGGAAAGGCGCGTCGGGTCCTGTAATTTTTTGCGGTTGTTGTATAGCAATATCCAGGTCTGTTGGAAGCAGTCGGCGGCATCGATTTGTGAAAGGCCCGAGCGGGTTGCAACCGTGTACACCAGCGACTGGTAGCGCTTGACGATTATCGCCCAGGCATTCGAGTCACCGTCGAGTACTTTCTGCCACAGCTGCGGATCGGAATTCGGCATAGATGATTAATAATACGCAATTTGAAGGGTTGCGTCCAATGTTAGATGCGGAATTTGCGCTTCGGTTGAGTACTATAGCTCATGAAGCTCCTATCAACGTATCAGTGGCCAGGAAACATGCCGAAATCCCCGTGCGTGAGTTTCTCAATCACTTAATAGAACACCCGAGTCTTGCCCCCATTTGATCAGGCGTAGATAGACTCGGGTGCGTGGGGAAGGTAAGGTCCCCGTGGGGAATTGAAATGCTCTGGATGGTCGCGCAATTATCTTTCTAAGCAGTGAGATTGCAGTTAGAATCTTGTTAAATTGGGTCTGAATTAATGTCCCGAGATAGAAAGATGCCCGGGGGGAACGGGCATCTTCTTGGGAGTAGTGGCTGAAAGGACAGGTATCGGAAATCGCGAACAGAATGCCAAAATCCGGTTTGGCGTTGATGAGCCAAGAAATAGAAAACGGCTAATTCTGCCGTGGCCGCGCCTCATCACGCGATATTCCCGTTGCCTTTATGACTGCCTTATCGTATACACCATAAGCGCATTGCCCGCTGGAACTGGGCTGTCGCCAAGGAGATACAATGAAAAAACGCAAAATCACCGCAGAAGATCTGCTCAAGATGAAGTTCGTTGACGGTATTGCGATGTCGCCGGATGAAGCCGAAATTGCCATCAGCGTCCGAACAGTTGCCGAGGACCGTAAGAAATACTTCTCCCATATTTATATGATTCGCTCCGATGGCGACAATCTGCGCCAATTCACCACGGGCGAAGTCTCCGACTCGTTACCGGTATTCTCTCCAGATGGTCAATGGCTGGCCTTTACCTCCAAGCGCGGGGAGAAGAAGGGCCTGTACGTGATGCCCCGGCATGGCGGTGAAGCCCGCTTGGTATCGGACATGGACGGCGGTTATGGTGACTTGTCGTTCTCGCCGGATTCAAAGAAGATACTCTGCACCTTCCGCAAAAATGACGAAGTGCCGAAGGGCAAGGATGGCAAGAAGGAACATCCGGTCTTCCGTCATATCACCCGCATGTTCTACAAGATGGACAACTATGGTTTCTATCCCAAGGAAGAGAGCCAGATTTGGACTTTCAATCTCAAGGATGGCGCCGGGACGCAATTGACCAAGGGCGGGTACAGCAAGAGCTCGCCGGTGTTTTCACCGGACGGGAAGTCAATTGCCTATTTGACCAATGTCCAAAAGAACCCCGATCTCGACACCGACTTGATCGACATTTTTGTCATTCCGGCAGGCGGAGGCAAAGCCCGGTTAGTTGACACACCCAAGGGACCGATCGCGGCCGTGAAGTTCTCGCCCGATGGCAAGTGGATTGCCTATCTCGGACACGACAATCCTAATGATTCCTGGGGTGTCACGAATTATCACGTCTGGAAGGTACCGATTCGCGGCGGCAAAGCAGTCGATCTGACAAAGAAACTGGATCGCATGTGCGTCGATGAGACGATTTCGGACACCGTCGAAGCCCATTCCTCCGGACTACTTCATTGGACTCCGGATAATCGCTGGATTTACTTCGTGGTATCCGACGCCGGCGCAACGAATCTTTATCGCGTGTCAGCCAGCGGACGTAATCTCGAG
The DNA here is from genome assembly GCA_963205155.1 of Candidatus Zixiibacteriota bacterium. Taxonomy (GTDB): domain Bacteria; phylum Zixibacteria; class MSB-5A5; order CAIYYT01; family CAIYYT01; genus JADJGC01. The sequence goes on from CAUJJY010000117.1 coordinate 4,774, forward strand.
ACAGTACTTGCAGGCAAACAGCACATCATGGGATCTTCGCTGAACGGCAAGTGCACCAAGATCGGCTTGGTGATATCGAGCCATGTTCAGCCGGCTGAAGTCCACACCCTCGATTTCAGCAAGCGTGGCGCCAAACAGCAAAAGATCACCGGATTCGGCAAGTGGCTCACGGACGAAGTTATGCTCTCCAAGCCGGAAGAAGTAATATTCCGCAGCACCGGCAACTATCCCGTCCACGGCTGGATCATGAGACCTCCGGACTTCAAGCAAAACCGCAAGTATCCTTCGGTGCTGCAGATTCACGGTGGACCGCGAGTGCAGTACGGCAACACGTTTTTCCATGAGATGCAGCTAATGGCTGCTTCCGGTTACGTCGTTTACTTCAGCAATCCGCGTGGCGGTCAAGGGTATGGCGAGAAACACGCCGACACCATTACGAACGGCTGGGGTACCGTCGACTATGATGATTGCATGGCGTTCGCCGACTTCATGGAGAAGAAACCATACATCGACCGCAAGAAGATGGGTGTCACCGGCGGCAGCTATGGCGGCTACATGACCAACTGGATAGTAGGCCACACCAATAGATTCGCGGCGGCAATCACCCAGCGGTCGGTTGTGAACCTCGAATCGATGTTTGGCTCGTCAGACATAGGATTTCACATGCCGAGAGAGATCTTTGGAACTCCCTACAGCAATCACGATTCTTGGCGCAAGATGTCGCCGCTGACCTACGTCAAGAATATCCGCACACCCCTGCTCATCTCACATTCAGAGCAGGATTTGCGTTGTCCGATCGAGCAGGCTGAACAGCTGTTTATTTCACTCAAGATGCTTGGGCGCACTGTGGAGTTCGTTCGCTATCCCGACGAACCGCATGGACTGTCGCGCTGCGGACGCCCCGACCGCAGGTTGGCCAGACTGGAGTGGTTTTTGAAGTGGTTTGACCGTTACCTTAAAGGCAAGAAGAGATAGTTTTGGCAACAAGTGGTGGATCAGCAGCGGCTTCGTCAGGAGCAATCGCAGCCGCTGCTGCAGCCAAACAACACAATGATCTTCTGAAGTGGGAGATACTGACAATGTTTGAACCGATTACTTGCCCGGTCTGCACCCGGGGAAAACTGCTGCCGTTGTTGATGACCAGCGCTACAAACTGGGTTTGCAGCCAGCCGGATTGCGGCTATGTTATTCATCAGCACGGATCGGACAACACGAAGATATGGAAGGGACTGGCGCACAAGCCCTCGTCCACACATCCGACCGACGGTTGGCTGGAAACGCCTTAAGCGTTGTACTCACATAATCGCGCATTCCTGTCCTGTACCGATTAAAGACAGCCCGTTGATTGTCGATTGAAATCAATGGTAATCAACGCGTTTCGGCTCATAACGATCACGAAAACCCGCCCCGACGCCAAGATTCCCCTTGCTGGAACCGTCCAGATTGATATATTTTATAAGTTTATAGCTAATACTTTTGGAGGATTGACTCAATTATGATGCAAGCATTGCGCGATAACACCAAGGTTATCATTTGGATATTGGTCATCGCATTCGTCGGCACGATCGTCTTCGCCTGGGGTATGGACATTACCGGAGGCAGCGGCGGTGGCGGCACACCGGCAAACGTTGTGGGAAGTGTCAATGGTCGGGATATCCCGCTGGCCAACTTCGGTATGGCGGCCGATCAGTATATTGAAAACCAGCGCCAGCAGAGCCCCGACAAGGAATTCACCGAATCCGACTACCGTCAGGCTCGCCGCCAGGCTTGGAATGAATTTGTCAACGGTTACATTCAGCAGGAAGAGATCGAACGCCTGAACATTCAGCTAACTGATGCTGAATTGGTTGATTTCCTTCGTCGCTACCCGCCGGCTGAAGTTCAAAACCTTGAACCGTTCGTCACGGATGGCCGCTTCGATTACAACAAATACCTTTCGGGGATGACCGATCCGCAGTTAAAGGACTTCTGGCGTCAGGTCGAAACCATGGTTCGGCCGCGTCTGGTGACTTTCAAATTGCAGGAGTATATAACGTCAATGGTTCGCGTGTCGGATAACGACCTGCAGGACCAGTATCTGCGCGAGAATGAGAGAATTCAGGTTGATTACGCCTTAGTCCCTTATAACAAATTCGTGCTACAGGCGGTTGATATCGATTCTGCGCAGGTAAAATCATACTATGAATCTCATCAAGATGAATTTACGCAGCCGGAACAGGCCTATTATACGGTCATCAAGGCCGTCAAACAGGCTTCAGCCGAAGACGAAAAGTCAGTTGTCGAGAAAGCAAACCAGATCAAAGCACAACTTGACGCCGGTGCGGACTTCGCTGCTTTGGCAGAGGAATTCACCGAAGATCCTTCAGGCAAGGGCCGCGGCGGTTCACTCGGGTTCTTTGCCAAGGGCGCAATGGTATCCGAGTTTGACTCGGCCGTCTTCGCAATGACCGATGGCCAGATTTCAACGCCGGTAAAGACCCGGTTTGGGTACCACATTATCCAGCGCACCGGTTTCCGTAAGACCAATGAGCTGGAAGAGGTGGAAGCTTCGCATATCCTGCTGAAAGCTGAAGCTTCGCAGGCGACGTTGGACGGTCTTCAGGAAAAGCTGGCCAAATTTAAGTCGGAAGCCAATGCATCAAATCTGACCGCCAAAATCGAAGAATACAGCCTAACCGCTGACCCGGAGCGCAAGTTGAGCCCGGGCGGTACGATTATGGGATTGGGCAAGGACGCTGACCTGGAAAAATTCTTATTCGAAGCCGGTGATGGATCCTTCTCGGATGTGATCGATCGTCCTGATGCGTTCTACTTGCTTCGCAAGGTTCGCGAAATGAAATCTGGCGTAGCGCCGCTTGAAGAAGTCTACCCAATCATCCAGCGGAATCTTCTCAACGAGAACCAGCGTCGATTGGCTTATGACGCCGCTATGCAGATCTACAACTCCGTCATGAGCGGGCAGAGCCTTGCTGACGCCGCCAAAGGAGCCGGCGTATCGCTTTCGGAATCCGGAATGTTTGCCCGCGCTGGACGTCTGCCCGGCATGGGTAATGACCCGAGCTTCATCGGTGCAGCATTTGCTCTTTCGGAAGCCAAGCGATTCTCGCAGCCGGTCTTGACGCAAAACGGCGCAGCCGTTATTGAATTCAAGGAGCGTGCCGCCGCGACTCTGGACGGATTTGCTGCCCAGCGCGATACTTTGCGCAGCCGCGCCTTGCAGACCGCTCAAAGCGCCTATTGGGATAAGTGGTTCACAAAGCTAATTGACGAAGCCAAGATCGACGATTACCGCAAGCAGCTATTCGGCGAAACCATGTAACTGCTGCTGCCAAAATCGAAATAGCGAAAACGCGGTAACGATAAACGTTGCCGCGTTTTTCTTTGCCCGGCATTCGGAGCGTAATGCCTTAGCGGCGAGTTAAGACCTTTCAATTTGAAACACCAGAGCCTCCCCACGGTGCAAAAGAGGACTTCAATCCCCAACGTTACAGTCTGCCACAAATTCACCCCTGCGTCAGAGTTAGCTCAAAAAAATCTTCAAAAAGTGGCTCAAGGAATACTCGCCTGTTCCGATATGAAAACTATTGAAACGAAGTTCATGGATGGAACCTTACGATAAACAGGATGTGCCGCATTGAATACACTGAAAGCCCACTCCAATCGGATCACGGAGCCCACATACTCCAACGAGACTCTGACTGAACTAATGCAGACGCTGACTCGCAGCTATTCGGCAACAGAAATCCGGCAGTATGTCGATCGCCGTATTGGCGCACTGATACGTTTGTCCGGCGCAGTGTTGGTTCCTTCGAGAGACGCGGGCGCTCCGTTGAAACTGGAGTTTGGTCTGGAGCAACTTTCGGCCGCATCACGCGCGATCATCCAGCAATCCTTAGAAACAATTCTGAGCGACATGAACGCGGCACGTGCCGACTCCGCTCCGATACAAAAATCAAAAACTACTTCCCGAGTCACGCTGGTTTCCGGACGCATTGACGAAGTTACGGGTCATCCGGCTTCGATCGACCTGACTACGGAAGTGGCATCGGCACTTGCACACAAGTTGCGCAACTACCTGGCCGCAATCATCTCGGCTGGCGAGCAGTTGGAAGAGACGATTTCCGGAAAGGAAGTCGACGATGGAGTGCAGCTGACGCATTTGATTTCCCGGGCTGCGCAGGAACAGCGGGTGCTCATTGATCGATTTATTCAGGCCTTTGGCCCGATCAAAATTCGTAATCAGAAAGTAAATCTATATCAGATCATTCGCTCTAACATCGAGCAACTGCAGATTCGGCACGGCTATAGCATCACTTGCGACGGCGGTGATGATCAGATCAACGGCATCACCGACCCTGACCTGTTGGGCCGAATAGTTGCCGAACTCGCGACCAACGCCGCCGAGGTCTCGCTGCAAGGCAATCCCATCCTGCATTGGCAGACGCGGGACGGACGACTGGTCATCCGGGTCAGCAACAGCGGCGCGATCGGACCGGACCAGATGTATGGAACGTACCTGCAACCGTTTTTCACCAGTAAGACGGGGCACACAGGGCTGGGTCTGAATATCGCGCTTCGCTCCGCCGAGGCCCTCGGTGGAACTCTGCGCCCGATTCTACTGCAAGATCGCACGACGGTGGTAGTATCGATCCCATTTCAAATTGAAGATTCGACTAATTTGCATACCGAAAGGAACTCCTAATGTCCTCCATTCTCATTGTTGATGATGACCGCAATGTTTGCGGTGCTCTGAAAACACTACTGACCCGGAACGGTCATGAAGTTGACTGCGCCTACCAGGCAACTGCCGCCAAGGAAACCCTCGACAAACGATTCTTCGATTTGATCATTACCGACCTGCGGCTGACCGACGGCTTGGGCACCGATATTATTCGCTCCGCCAAGACCGTCTCCCCCGACAGTGAAGTCATTATGCTCACCGGATTTGGTACCGTCGATTCGGCGGTCGAAGCTATGCGCGCAGGCGCGTTCGACTATATGACCAAGCCGTTCAGTGACACGGAAATGTTGATGACGGTCGAGAAAGCGCTAAGCCAGAAAGCCATGAAGACGGAATTGCGCCATCTGAAGCGTGCGTTTGCCGATTCGTTTGATTTCGACAATATCATTGGCGGTTCGAGCGCCATTCGCGGCATCATCGATGTCGTCAAGCAGATTGCGCCGCAGGAAATTAATGTGCTGATCACCGGTGATTCCGGTACCGGCAAAGAATTGATCGCAAAGGCCATTCACAATAACTCGCAAAGACGCGAAGGAAAGTTCGTCGCAATCAACTGCTCGGCTATGCCAGAGCTGTTGTTGGAATCTGAGCTGTTTGGCCACGTCAAAGGCGCGTTTACTTCAGCGACGGCCAATAAGAAGGGTCTATTTGAAGAAGCTACCGGCGGCACCATCTTCCTCGACGAGGTCGGCGATACGTCAGCCTCTCTGCAAGCCAAGTTGCTGCGGGTTCTCCAGGAAGAAGAGATTCGCCCGGTCGGTTCCAACGAGACCTTCAAAACAAACGTGCGCGTCATTGCGGCAACCAACAAGAATCTCGAGCAGATGGTGGCTCGCGGACGATTCCGTGAGGACCTCTACTATCGACTCAATGTTATCTCGCTGCATGTGCCATCGTTGGGCGACCGGCGCGAAGACATCGTTCCATTGGCGCAGCATTTCCTGGCGAAGTACTGCACGCACTTCAACAAGCCGATGAAGCGTTTCTCGGTTCAAGCCTGCGAGAAACTGATGGCCCACGAGTGGCCCGGCAACGTACGGGAGCTCGAGAACACGATTAAGCGAGCAGTAGCGCTGTCGATATCCGAAATCATCGACGTCGACAATCTGTTCTTGATGAAGCCGATGCCGAAACGCGACGAGAAGGCCGATTCACGGACGACTTCAATGCAGGACTCAACTTCTCTGCAGGATATGGCGCGCGAGCACATCGTCCGGAGTCTCAAGGAGAACCGTTGGAATTACTCAATTACGGCCGGCAAGCTCGGTATCGGCCGGACGACGTTGTGGCGCAAGGTCAAGAAATACAATATCGTTAAAGATTAATCAGTCTCCACGCTTTTTGTTCTTCCAACTCGAGGGCATCCGGTTTCGCCGGATGCCCTATATTTTTGTGGCTGTAGCCTGCTTTTTCCACCCGGTGAAATCGGTCATTTGGGGAGGTGGCGCACCTGAATCAACGGCTCAAAATTCAGCATTGGAACAGGGAACTATTGAACCACCCACGTGTTCTCACTATTGACAAACGGCTGGCTGTTGGTTAGATAGTGCTAACCATGTTTCGCAAGAAAACACCAAGCCTAAAGAGCGAGTTCGAATTAGAAGCCATGGTTCATACCGAGGCCCTATATCGAACAGCGTTGCGAATGACCAAGAACCCCGGAGACGCGGAGGATCTGGTACAGGAGACTTTGTTAAAGGCTTACAAAAGCTTTGATCGGTTCGAGAAAGGCACTAATGCCAAGGCTTGGTTGTTCAAGATCATGACCAACACCTTCATTAACACTTATCGCGCCCGACAGAAAGAATCCACTTCAGTCTCCTTCGACGAAATTGACGATAGCTACCTGCATAGTCAAATAACCGGGATGTCCAGCGAATCGGGCAATCCGGAGAAGGACTTCTTCAACAAAATACTCGATAGCGATGTGGTAGCTGCGATTGAAAAACTGCCCGAGGAATTTAGAATGGTCGTCGTATTGGCATTTAATGAAGGATTTGCATACCAGGAGATCGCCGATATTCTCGGTATCCAGGTTGGAACCGTGAAATCAAGGCTTCACCGCGGACGCAAAATCCTGCAAAAACTGCTATGGGAATATACAAACAACAGCGCTGCACCTAAGGAAAGAGCAGAATAGTGAACTGTCGGGAAGTATTAGCTAAACTCTACGATTATTTGGACTCGGAACTGGCGTCCGACGAAAAACAACAAGTGCAGAAACATCTTGAGGTTTGCGGACACTGCCTGGAACAATACAAGCTTGAAGAAGATTTCAACAAGCTGGTTCAGCAGAAGATCAAGTCGCCAGCCGACATTCAGAAGCTCAAAAGCAAGGTGCTGAATGAAATTGAGAAGATTGACCGCGGCTCGGGTGGCGGCACTTCTGGACGGAGTGTCTTTTATCTGCTGGCGCCGATAGCGGCTGCCGCAGTAATCACACTGTTTCTCATTAACCCCTTCTCGCCCAAGGGCTCGGTGCTCGAAGCCGTCTATCCCTACGCCATGGAGCACAACAAATGCCTCGATCATGTTCTTCAATATCTTGTGCAGTCGCAAGATCCGCAGGAAGTCCAAGCGGCGCTTGCTCATTTTGGCAATCTTCCCGACGACTTGTTCCGATCACCACAAAATGATTACCAGCTCGCGGGTGCTGCATTGGCGCACACCGATACCGGCGAAAAACCGCATATCGATTACAACTACGGCGGTACCGATGTGTCGATCTTTGTCCTGGACCGCGAATCCATCGACAAGTCGGCATTCCGGCAATTGCAGCACAACGGCAAGACATACTATGTCGGTAGCTGCCCGAAGTTTCACTACGTCATCTGGCAGTGCGAAAATCATGAGTGCATTGCGGTCAGTAAACTCGCCGAAGACCGTTTGCTGGGATTCGCCTCGACATTCTAACGGCTCGGCCGTCAATCAAGCCTAGGCGGCGGACCGACTGGTTCGCCGCTCTTTTTTTGTGCGCGGGCCGGCAGAATTCGTTCTTGGTGCGAGACGTGTCTGTCGATATCTTGTAAGAATGAACAAAAGATACCCTTTCTTCTCGGCAGTTTTCTTGGTTGTCGTCCTCGCGGTGACAGCTTGCCAATCGGCTGATGACAACTCATCGCAACTGTCCGCCGCTTCGGGCGGTACCGGGCAAGTAGGCTGGTCAGAATGGAACAAGGCAGCATTCTCGAAGGCCGCCGGCGACAGTAAACTCGTGTTTCTTTACTTGACGACTCCGTGGTGTGTGCCGTGTGCCGAAGTCGAGCAGGAGATTTTTGGCAGCGATACGATTGCAACAATTCTCAACAATCGATTTGTGGCAATCCGTGTCGATGGCGACCGCTTCCCCAACGTGGCGGAGCGCTATTCGCTCGGCGGCTATCCTTCCTGCGTGATTCTCACTCCCGACCTTCGTCTGCTCGGCGGCACAGTCCGCGTGCCCGCTGATTCGATGCAATTGTTGCTGGAAAGAGTTGACGATACGTGGCAGCACACACCGATTATCGCGGAGATGCAAGCCGTACGACTCGACAGTCTCTTCCGCCAATCGGCTTCTGCACGCAAAGTGCAACGGCCATCAGATGAGTTGATTCGCTTTACCGAACGCGTCGTTGCACACTATTATGACTCAACCTACGGCGGGTTCGGGAATCAACCGAAGTTCCCGCTGCCGGAGGTCAACGAATTCGCCTTCATTGCCACGGCGCCGGAGGGTGGACCGCTGTTCAAAAAGGAGATAACCCATACGCTGCAGGCCCAGCAGAAGCTGCTTGATCCAATCTGGGGTGGCTTTTATCGAAACGCGGCATTTGCGGATTGGAGTAGCCCCAGCCACGAAAAACTACTCACTGACAATGCCTTGTTGCTGTCGAACTATCTGGACGCCTTTTTGTTTTCCAAGGACTCGACCTACAAAGAAATTGCCGAGAAAATCGTCGGCTACCTTGACGAATTCTTGCGCACAGACCGAGACTGGGGATTCTTTAACAGCCAGGCCGGCGTTGTCATCCGTAATAATGAATTCATTGATCCGAGAAGCTATTTCGCCAGGAACGACGGTGACAGGCGCGAACTTGGTCTCCCGGCAGTGCAACAAGAAATGTACACTGCTGCCAACTGCTATGCCGTCAGTGCTTACCTCAAAGCCGGACGAATATTCAGACGTCAGAATCTGATCGACTATGCGGTAAAGACGCTCGATTCACTGCGCGCCCGGGGTCTTCAGGACGACGGACTGCTACTCCACCGTCCAATTAACTCAATGCCCGACGATCCGATAATTCTCGCAGACCAAGTTGCAGCGATTACTGCGCACCTCGACGCTTACGAGACTACTGGTGAGCAACGATATCTAACGGGTGCCCAAGAACTGTCAAAAGCGACCTACGAGCGATTCCAGGACCCTTCTTTGGGTGGACTCAATAGTGACATTGCCGCAGCCGATGCTATCGGCCGCATGTCGGTTCCGATTAAGCCGCACGCGATTAATTGTGCTGCAGCGATCAACTATACGCGGATGTTCTATTACACCGCCGACATGAACTATCGCCAGCCGGCCGAAAACATCTTCATGTATCTGATGAGTGTGCCAATCCGAAATGACGACCTGCGTCTGTGCTCACTGTCACGCGCCTATCTCCGTATCACACGATTCCCGACCAAGCTGGCAATGCTTGGCCCGCGCGGTGACGACTACAATCAGCTGGTCAACGCGGTTTTCAGCCGGAATTTCCCACGGTTGACACTGACCCATCTCGGAGACGGCAAAACTGAAACGAGCTACGGAGAGCTCAAATTTGCCCCAACCAGTCGCGCACAACTCTTCGTTTGCGGCGATGATACTCTGTCTCACCCGATTACCTCGGTCGACAGTATCGAAACAGTAGTTCATGAATTCCAAATCAGCTTAATGAACAAAAGATAGGTCTGAACGACCGGGGAAATCACAGTCGCTTCCCCTCTCCGATTCCGGAGAGGGGATGACTCGCGAATGTATTTTATCGAGGAAGTGTCGGGAATACGCTCATCGGATACTTGCCCTTGTAGGCAAATCCCGTCCGAAGAGTAGCTTCAATTTCTCCGCGTGACTGTGACGCAACCATCTTGGGATTGTACTCCAGCACCGGTGTTACGAAAACACGAATGGCAAAAGTCTCGAATCCCGGAATCCACTGCCATTCCAGCAATGACTGGCCCGGCACTTCGGAAACATCGCGGGCTCGCCAACATAGAGTATCAGTATCGCTTGAGGTGTCGATTCTTAAGTCGGGCCGTGAACCGCCCAACTGGAAATAGCCTACATAGAATAGAGGACCCGTCGGCACATACCAGTCGACCGCAAACATGTTCCAGCCGTCAAGAACCGAGTAGAGTGAATTGCTCACGGCGATCGTGTTGTAGGGCACGTAAAGGTCGACCGTCTGGTCAAATGCGGCATCGTATGCAAGCAGCTGAATCACAGTGTCGCCCTGACAGAAGTTGATCTCTAACGAATCGATAAAGATGTGTTCCTGGCCGTGTGGCATTTCGTAGCCCTTGACCCAATAATAGTCGCGAATATCGACTTCTTGACAATCTTCAAAAGTACCATCGTCGGTGATTATCCACTCGCCGTTATTGAGAATATGGACATCAATGCTGTCACGAGTGGTGTTCACAGCACCCGGAGCGTTGATTATAATGACGGCCCGCGAAGCGCCCAATTCATCGAGTTCGGCTCGGTTCACGGTCAGCGTAACTGTGCCATCGCCCTGTCCGGCCAAGGTCGAGAGTGCCAACCAGCCGCCATGGGCTGGAGCTGCTTGCTTAGCGGCGGCAAAGCGATAGGCAATAGTCAGGTCCCAGGCCAAACTGCCGGTACCTTCGTTACTTATCACGAAATTCGCGGTTGTTCCAGATGCACCCAAGTCGATCTTGTGCTGATTCAGGGTCAAAATGGGTCCGTTGTCGGTGCAGGTCGGGCAGTCGTCATCACTACAACCAAACGCCAGCAATGCCAGCGACAGCGACGCCAGAATAGTCAATTTTCGGAACATTAATTCCTCCGAGTTTCCGTTGTTTGCTCTACTATTCACTTGGACTTGAGTACCAGAACGACCGTGGTAGTCGCCCCATTGGTAACCAGTATATGACGCACGGGGCAAGTGAACAACAAATATTTCCCTTTTTGCCAGCTACGTCACTTGGCACGAGCATTTTTGATTGAATCCGGACACTAAACATCCGGCGCCAAAAGTCGAAATAGATAATATGGACTCATGTCCGTGGCAGTTAAGCGGGTAACAAATGATCGATCGACTCAGTGAAACATCGACGCTCATTCATCCAAATAATGAGCAAGGCGAAGTTGCCGAAAGTAATCAGCAGCCCATGCTGGTTGTCATGCACGGCTCGCTTCTGGGGATGACCTATGCGATCAAGGACGAAGCATTGATCGTCGGCCGGACTGCGAATCTGGATATTCCCATTGACGACGACAACGTCAGCCGCCGGCATGCCGAAATCTTTCGGGAAGGCGACGTCGTAAAACTGCGTGACCTCGATTCCACCAACGGCACATTCGTCAATTCGCAACGGGTCAAGGAATCGGTCCTGCGCGACGGCGATTTGATCTTGATCGGAAGAGTCCTCTTCAAGTTCATTCGTTCCAGCTCAATTGAAAATCGCTTCTTCGGACAGATGTTTGCCCTGGCAACGACAGACTTCCTCACCGGGATCTTCAATCGCCAGCACATCATGAGCCGGCTGGAAAGCGAGTTTGCCCGGGCTCGCCGCTACTTGCGACCGCTGTCGTTGCTGCTCTACGATATTGACCACTTCAAACAGATCAATGATACATTCGGCCATCTTGCCGGCGACCAGTTGTTGATCGAAAGTTCGCGGTTAGTCGCAAAGAATGTTCGCCAGCAGGACTTTTTCGGTCGCCTCGGCGGCGATGAGTTTCTGGTGATCTGCCCGGAAACCGAGCTGAACAACACAGTGCTGATGGCGCAGAGATTGGCGCAACTCATAGAAAAGTGGAGCTATTCTTACCAGAGCCGCAAGCTCGATTTCAGTATTAGTATCGGGATTGCCGCACTGTCGGATGAAATGCGCACATCGACCGACTTGATCGCCAAAGCCGACGACTTGATGTACCGGTCAAAGCACCGCGGCCGCAATCACGTGTCATTCTAAGATTCAACTTTGGCCGAATAACTTTTCCTGAAATAAACCAGAAAGCGAAACGGCGGATGAAATCATCCGCCGTTCTGCATTCAAATCAATTTGCGATGCTGTTGTCGCGTTACGGACACAAGGCGCACGGGACGCTTCCGCCTGCAAAGATGAAGTTAATGATATAGACAACATCTGATACGGTGACTTGGCTGTCGCAATTGACATCTCCAACTGAAAGCGGACTCGGCGCCGGACCGCCGGCGAAGATGAAGTTGATCAAGTAAACGACATCCGAGACAGTAACAGTGTTGCTCTGATCGACGTCGCCGCAGGTTTGGTCGCAGGCGTCGCCAATACCATTCAGGTCAGAATCTTCCTGGAGCGGATTCGGTATGCTCACGCAGTTGTCGCAGACATCGCCAACTAAATCGCCGTCAAGGTCTTCCTGGCCCGGGTTCGCCGTAAACCGGCAATTGTCGGTTGAGTTGGGCACACCATCGCTGTCAGCATCAGCAACGACCGTCGTGTCGCGCAGTTGGAGGATGTAGAATTTGCCATTCATGTTGGAGGCATATACATATCCGCTGTCGGCAAATGGGAATGTCCCCCAACATCCGTCAAACCCCGTGGTAGTGGGCCAAGTATCGAACTTCGCCACTGAAACGGGAGCCGCCGGATTCGAAATATCGTGGATTTCACAGCCGGCTGCATAGTGCGATGTATAAACGAGATTGCCCCAGCAATGAACATTGTGGGCGACATTCGAGTTGCCGATGTATTGACCGACGAGCTGGATGTTGTTGAGGTCCTGAATGTCCCAGATCTTGATCGTCTTCCCCTGGGTTTCTTCCGTAGTCACCATGTAATTGCGGTCATCGGTGGGCCAGACATTATGGACATAGCCGGCGCTCGGAATCGTGATTTGGCCAATCAACTGTGGCGAAGTCTTAACTGCCATGTTGTATATCGATACCGTTGGCGCCCAGCCATCAGCAACATAGATCGTGTCGTCGGTGGCCAGGACATCGTGAATTCCATCCGCATTGCCGAAGCTGTGAACATGCACCGGGTTCTCGGGATCGGCCAGACTCCAAACGTGAATCGACATATTGATCTGATTGCGGCCCTCGAGATAAGCATAGCCATTAACCGTATCAATTGACAGATTGTGTGAGGTCACGTCGCCGGAAGGATGGACATTGATCGATTTCACATAATGCACACTGTCCGGAAGATACTGCATATCAATGATCATCAGCCCCTGATTCGTGCCGATGCATTCGGAGGTAACATACGCGTAGTGTTGATACGTCTTGATATCACGCCAATAGGCGGAGCAATTATTTTTCGGACCGTCCACCATCTGTACCGCCGCCCGGTTTGACACATTGACAAAGGCTACGCCGTCGCGCACGCCCATGATGGCATAAAGTTTTCCGTCCGGTGCTTTCCAGCCCCAGCAGTCGCTGCCGCCAAGACTGCCGGCACTCGGATAGGTGAAGGTTGCGATACTGTCCAAGACATAGTTACTGGCTCTGGCTTCCATGCCTGAAAGGGAGAGCACTGCTGCGAAGAAAACTACGATAAATGCTCGGCTCAAAATTCCTCCGTCTGTCTAACGGCGTCAGTAGAAATGTGGGTTCCAATTAGCTAGATAATATACCCATTTAGGCGATATTGTCAACCCCTTTCCGGCTCTTGGTACATGCGCACACCAGCCGCAAAAAAAACGGCGGATGTTTCCATCCGCCGCTAATCATAACAACTCAATTTGGTTGCTAATTATTTGCCTTCAACTGGAACTTGATTTCGTAAGTCACCCAGAGAGCGACCGGCTGTTTGTTCTGCATCGCCGGTTTCCACTTACACTGCTTTGCAGCTTCAAGCGCCGCCTCTTCGAATCCCGCGTTGGCGCCGGACTCCTTAGCAATGAGGGCATCTTTGACGTTGCCGCTGCGATCGACGAGCACTTTGACCCAGACACTTCCTTCAATGCCGGCTTTGCGGGCGATTTCAGGATATATGAGCGGTGCATCCTGGAACTTTACGGGACGCTCTTCGACAGCCACGAATTCATCAGGTGTCGGAATGTACTCTTCGATCGGAATATCAAATTGGACGTTCCCACCACCATCGCCCTCGGTAATTACCGGCGAACTGATTTCTGCCAGTTCTTCCTGGGAGACGATGACGAAATCTTCAGTCACCTCTTCGTCAGGAACGGCTTCCGGCAATGTGAATTTCGGCGCTGCAATTTCCTGCGAGACTTTGACCTGCACCTGGCGCGAAGCCAGCGACGGCGGTGGGCCAAGTTCTGACAAGTCGCGGATGATGATCGATTGCGCCTCTTGAACATCGCTCGACATCAACATACGTACCAGCGCGATAATCGCAAAAACGGAGAAAAATGCCGCGAACACCAGGAACATGGCGTTGCGCATGTTTTTCTGATAGGTGCGCTTGAGTTCAATCGCACCGATTCCGGACCACTTGCTTACGTAGACATTGGCTGACATAGTTAACTACCTCCTCCTGTCGTACTGTAAACACGCTCTTCGAAGACCTTAGTGTCGCGGTCGGACCAGTGATCGATCGAATACCGGAAACTGAATCGTTCTTCTTCGGGATTGGCGGCCTTGTACGCCGTCATGAATTCTTCGTTGCGCCGCAAGAGTGCTTCGGCAACTTCGACTTCATCAAGCAGGTCAACCATCCGCGAATATTTAGCTTCGGGATGAATTAGTAACAAGGTATTCAACTTCGGGCGTTCCCAATTGTAGCGGATAAATAGCTCGCGCACCGAGTCCGCGGGAATTGGCCACGGAGTTTTGATATCTTGTCCCGTGACGCGCTCGGCGCCAATCTTATAATAGTAGTCGTCGTACTTATCGACGTAAATGCGCAGGAGATTGCTTTCCTTGACCTTAATGCGGTCTTCAACGACTTCCTCTTCCACCTTAGGCGGAAGGTTAATCTCCATCGCTTGCGGCATTGCGAAAACGGTCGTGACCATATAGAAAATCAGAAGCAAGAACGCGATGTCAACCATCGGGGTCATGTCGATACGAATACCGAGACGACGCTTGGGTCGGCGCAGTCCTTTGTGCTTTCCTCCGCCAGACTCTTTTTGTATTACATCACCAGCCACAGAACGTCACCTCCTTAAATGACTTCCGCTTCCAGCTCGGTAATGATCTGGAATCGCGATAAGTTTTCTTCCACCATGGTGTCCATAACTTTTTGCATGGTGCCGAATTTGACATCTTTGTCTGCCTTGATAATCACGAGGGCGTTTAGGTTGCGCGCTCGAATCGTGTTAATCACTTTGCCCACCGTATATGGTGTCGCCTCCATGTAAACACGTTCCAGCGTTGCCACCATGCGGCCTTCAATTTCCTTGTCGACCTTCTCGACGTAGTCGACGAAGATCGAATCATCGGGCGTCACCGTCACGACAATCTTATCCTTGGAGGGCAGCTGAATCTGCGAATGCGAAGACGGCAACGACACGGCTTTCTGCTCCGGTGGTTTGAACTGCGTGGTCGCCATGTAGAAAATCAGCAGCAGAAACGCGATGTCGACCATCGGGGTCATGTCGATGCGGATCGAAACCCGCCGTTTCTTCTTGATAGCCATTGTTTACTTGGTCTCCGACGCCGACTTAAACAGTTGCAGAACTTCATAGGTTGCTTCGTCGGTCGTGTAGTTGAACGAGTCAACCTTGTTCACGAAATAGTTATAAAAGAAAATACCAAGAATACCGGAGATCAAACCGCCCGCGGTATTCACCAGAGCTTCCGAGATACCGGTTGCCAGCGAGGTTGCGTCGATGACGCCGCCGGAGGCATGGCCGGTCGCCGCGAACGCGCGAATCATACCAATGGTTGTGCCCAGAAGGCCGACCATCGTAGCAATCGAAGCGATCGTGGACATGGCGATCAGGTTACGCTCAAGCAGTGGTCCCTCGAGAGCGTTGGCTTCCTCGATGGCTGACTGCGTGAGAGCAATCTTCTTCTCGGCGTCAATCTTGTGATCATCCTTAACCGACATGAAGCGGTCGATACCGGCGCGGAGAACGTTAGCCGTGGTGCCGCGCTGCTTATCGCAGGCCGCGAGGGCGCCTTCGTAGTCACCTTTGCGCAACATGGCGATGAGGTTCTTGAAGAACACTTGTACGGAAGACTTGCCCTTGGCTACGCGCAAGGACAAGAAGCGCTCGACCACAAAGGCCAAAAGCATAAAGAGCACGGCAATAAGAACGACCACCAGCGGTCCGCCCTGATAAGTGGAATGCGCGATCGTGCCAACCGGCTGTGACTTGAGAATAACGCCCCAAATGATA
>CAUJJY010000118.1 GCA_963205155.1 Candidatus Zixiibacteriota bacterium
GATCACTTCCCGGAGGAGTGATCGAGTCGGTTGCACTCGTATTGAATCCAGCAATCAAACCGACAGAACTTACGCGGATGTTGCTTGACGCCACTCCACCATTGGTTGGTTACTTTGAGAAACAAGAATTCTATATCGACCTGCGGACCATTGATCCAAGCGAGGATGGCGAACTGATCGCCGTTCTTGCCAATATTGCCACATGTTTACAATAGCCACCGCGGGGCACATCGACCACGGAAAATCCTCGCTTGTGCGCGCCATGACCGGAATCGACCCGGACCGGTTACCCGAAGAAAAAGAGCGCGAGATGACCATCGAGCTGGGTTTCGCGCATTTCCGGCTTTCCGGCGGGGAAGAGGTCGGTATCATCGATGTTCCCGGACACGAACGATTCATCAAGACGATGATTGCCGGTGTCGGCGCATTGGACTTGGTGATGTTTGTCATTGCCGCCGATGATGGCTGGATGCCGCAATCTGAAGAACACTTGGCGATCTTACGTTATCTCGGCGTCACGCGAGGGATAATTGTGCTGACCAAGGTTGATCTGGTCGAGGATGACTGGAAGGAAATGGTTAAGTCCGATTTGCGCAATCGCACGACGGGGACATTTCTGGAAGGTTGTCCGATCATCGAGTTTTCCGCCACCGACAACCGCAACCTCGATGTTATCTTCGCGACGGTTGAAGAAATTCTTCGCACGACGCTGCGGGCATTGCCGGCAAAATCGGCGCGGCTGTATGTCGACCGCAGTTTCAGCGTCGCCGGAACAGGCACGGTCGTGACGGGTACATTGCGCGAGGGGAGTTTTGCGGTTGGGCAGGAGTTGTATCATCACCCTTCGGGAGCCAGGACCAAAGTCCGCAGTCTGGAAAGTTTCTACGCGCATTTGGAGACAGCACCGCCGGGCATTCGATTGGCAGTGGGATTGCAGGCGCTGGATCGCGGTCACATTCAACGCGGGGATTTGCTTTACACTCCGCAAAGTCTTGAATCGGCCGAGCGTTTGACAATTCGGCTACTGGTTGAACCGAAGGTGTCGCGTTATCTCAAACATGGCCGCGATATCGTTTTTCTGCACGGGACATCAGAATCAGAAGGTAAACTCGTGTTGCCCCCGGAGCCGGTCGTACTCGCGGACGGCTCACTGGTGGCGATGCTGAAACTGTCGACGCCGGTGATCTGCAAAATCGGGGACCGGTTCATCCTGCGGCTGCCGACACCGTCGCTCTTGATCGGTGGCGGTCTCGTGGTTGATTTTGGCAATAGCGCGGTCGATCGCAGAAACAAAAGCTTGTGGGCGCTGGCGCGGCAGGCTTCATCGTTGTTGGTGGATGACTTGATAACAGTTCAGTTGCGCGAGCGAAGTCTGATCCGCGAAGGTGAATTGTTGTTCCAGTCACTTATTCCGGAAATTGAGGTAAGCACTGCCGTCGCCCGGATGATGGCCGATAAATCGATGTTGAAGCGGGACAATAATCTAATTCTCAAATCAGTTTGGGACGAGGCACTGGCGGCGATATTAGCCGAAGTAAAGAATTTCCACGACGCCAATCAGCATCTTTCGGCGATGTCGCTGGCGGAGTTGTCTTCGCGCCTGCCGATTCCAGGTCAGCTAATCGACTATGCACTCTCGTCGTTAGTTTCCCTCGGCAAACTGCAGCGTCATGAATCAGGGGTAAAGCTTGCCGATTATTCCGCCGGGCTAAGTGACGAATTGGATGCCATACGCCAGCGCATCTTTGACCTGCTTTCGGAGAAGTCTGGTGGAGTCGCTTCGCGCGATGAGATCAACGCCATCAGCAAAGATGCAAAAAAAGTTTACACTTATTTGAAGCAAAATGCGCAGATTGTGGATATCGGTGGAAGCGTCTATAAGAAGGACTATTACGAATCACTGGTTGCCGCGGTAGTGGCAGCATTGCGGGAGCGCGGGAAGATCACCGTGGCGGAAGTGCGTGATCTGACCGGCACATCGCGCAAAGTAGTTCTGCCGGTACTGGAGGAACTTGACCGCAAGCGCGTAACGCGACGCGAAGGAGACTATCGATACCTATGCGAATAAATCACACCCCGACCCTATTCTTCGGCGGGCGGATCTACACCATGGAACCACGCCAACCGCTGTGCGACGCGATGATAATTCGCGATGGGCGAATTGCGTGGCTTGGCACAGCCGGCGACCTATCTGCCATCCCGAGCGGACATTATGAGATGATTGATCTGGATGGTCGCACGATTTTCCCGGGATTCATCGATTCGCACACGCATATCGTGTTCTGGTCGTTGTCGCGCACTCAAATCGATTTGGACGGTGCTGCTTCGTACGAGGATGCACTGGCACGAATTAGGCGTCACCTCAAGGCAAATCCGGCGCGTAAAGGCGTTTGGATTACCGGAAAGGGCTGGAAAAAAGAACAGTGGAAGTCGATGCGCTGGCCGCACAAACGCGACCTGGATCGACTTGTGCCAGATCAACCGGCGGCCATCTATTCGAAAGACGAACATCTATTGTGGGTCAACTCGCGCGCAATGGAAATTGCCGGGATCACGCGCAATACTCCCGATCCAATCGGCGGAGAAATCATGCGCGACAGCGATGGAGAGCTAATCGGTGTGCTCAAGGACAACGCCTACAAACCGGTGTGGGACAAATACGTGCCGCCGTCGCTGCGCGAGATGAAACCGATCATTGAGGCGGGATTTACCGAGATGTACCGGCAGGGCTGTGTCGGCGTCAGTTCGTTTGATTCGCTCAATGGCTTCGAGGTTTTGCAGGCTTTGGATGCAGAGAAACAGCTTCCGGTCAAGGTCGTTTACTATCTGCCGGTCGCAACACTCGACGATGCAATCAAACTCAAACTGCGATCAGGATTCGGTTCACAGCGACTGTCGATTGGCGGGGTAAAGATTTTTGCCGATGGAGCTTTGGGTTCGCAGACCGCCTTGATGCTGAAACCGTTCAAAGGATCCAAAACTAATGTCGGTATTGAAGTAACATCACCAAGCGAATTAAAGCGACTCGTGGCGACTGCCACCAAGTCTGGATTAGCCTGCGCGATTCATGCCATTGGCGACCGCGCCAATCGGAACGTTCTTGATGCTTTCGAGGCTGTCGGCAAGCATGCTTCGCGAAAATATCATCACCGCATCGAACATTGTCAGATACTTGACAAGCGTGATCTGCCGCGCTTCAAGAAGCTGGGTATTGTTGCATCGGTACAGCCGAGCCATGCTGCGTCCGATATTGATATTATGAAGAGATATTTGGGTGAGCGCCAGAAGGACAGCTACCGCATGCGCTCGCTTCTGAAAACCGGTGTCACACAATGCTTCGGCTCGGATGCGCCAATCGAAGAACTGCATCCGCTGCACGGGATCTACGCGGCTGTTACCGGCAAACGTGTCGGCGGTAAAGTGGCCTATAGTCGGACAGAAACCGTTTCGGTCGAGCAGGCGATCAGGGGATTCACAATTGAGGGTGCGCGAGCGGTCGGCGATGCTGATAATCGCGGGAGTCTCGCTGTCGGGAAATGCGCCGATTTTGTGGTGCTTGATCGCAATTTGATGCGGTGTACCAATGAGCAAATTCTCGACACGAACGTTGTGGCGACATACATTGACGGTGAATTGAAATATTCCGGGAACGGATTTCCCGAGTAATAAGCCTGGAGGGAATCTTTATGCGTAAGCTGATTCTATCATCTGCGTTCGTCTTCACTGTGGCGGCATCGCTGTGCGCACAGCCGGTCACAAAGGTCTATGTGCCGTCCGGTACCGGAAGTAATATTACGACTGTGCTGGGACTGGAATCGGGTACAGTGATCAACCGGATCTCGGGCGCGTTCGAGGTCGGTATCGCGGCCGCCAACGCCGATTCAACGGAGATCTGGCTATTCGGCGAGCACAGCACATACTGCAATGTAATCAACAGCATCAGCGACCGCGTCATTCGCACGATCGACATGACAATTGTTGCCGCGGATGTGGCATTTACCGCTGACGGCAAGTACTGCTTCGTCGTCGGAACCACGCCGGACAAACCGGGCAATTCGGTAATGGCGATCGACTGCCAGACGAAGGAGCCGCTTTACAGCGTGGGTGGATTTACACAGCCTTCGGCGATTGTGACCACGCCGGACTCGCGATTCTTTTATGTGTCGTTGTTCAACGACGGAACGGTTGCCAAAGTTGCGGTGCCGAGTTTCCAGCTGGTCAAGACGATCGACGTCGGACCCGAACCGGCAGACTTGGCGATTAGCAGTGACGGCAAGTTCGTGTTTGCCGTCTGTCAGGGGCTCGACAATGGCAGACGCGGCGGGTCGCAGGTCGCGGTAATCGACACCGATGCCGACAAGCTCTCGTGGATTTTCAATGATGTCGGCCGTGGACCGCAGTCAATCAGCATCTCGCCGGACTTGACGCGGCTGGTTCTGACCTACCGTGAAGCGCAAGTTCGCCCGCAGGTGAATGTACGAATCTACCATATTGCCCGTACCGGCGACCAATTTGAACTTACCCCAGCGGAGGGATTTCTCCACGGAGCTTCGCCGGCACACGGAGTGGTATTTAACAATGGTGCATACTGGGCAGGAAGCGACAAGACCGCCGGTCCACTCTTGGTGAACCTCCTTGACGAGAGCAGTAAGAATTTCGCCGACGCAACGGGCGAAGCGATTCCGCTTCAGGTCGGAGCAGTGCAAGTCGATGTCGATGCCGAGATTCGTAAATTAGAGGCTGCGATGGCGACCTCGCTGGATTCCAATTCAATCGCCGACAGCTATCTCGATCTGGCGTATCTCTACGCGACTGCCGGACGGAAGAACGAAGTGGTTGCGACATATAACAAAGTCATCTCGCTGCACCCGTTGAGCCTGGCGGCGATTACCGCCGGTGCGCGCATGAGCGATATTACCTATGAAGAGAAGCTTTTTGGCCAGACTGCTGAATACAGCATGAAGGCGCTGGACAACTACGCCGACTTCCTGATGTTATCGTCCGACAAGCGCCAACCGCAGCAATATGACATTCTCACCGCACTGGATCGCCTGGCACAATTCGACAAGGAGTATCAGCGCGATTATTTGAAACGTCTAGCGGAGAAATATCTCAAAATCACGGCGCAGAATCCGATTCTTGCCGAATTCTTCTACACGCTTGGCTATAACTTGCAGCTGCAAAATGACAGCAAACTGGCGAAACGGTGTTTTGTCGAGGCGGAGGCTCAGATACCGTCAATTCAGGATCGCATGGCGATGCTTTCGTTGTCAGCGAAGCTGGCTCTTGCCACCGGAAATGCCTCGGCATTCTATAAGATCCGCTCCCGCAAGGATGATATCCTGATGGATGGTAATATCGAAGAATGGCAGAAGCAGAAGGCACTGACGTTGACGGGCGACGGCGGCTATGTTTACGGCCCGGCACTGTGGTCAGGTGTCAATGACTTGTCGGCGTCATTCTATGTGGCGGTGTCCAAGGAATTCCTCTACATCGCCGGCAATGTCATCGATAACGTGCTGTTGTCGTTCCCCGACGGCAAAAACGACGGAGTGACATTCCATTTCGACATGCGTCCCGAGGCAGGAAATTTCTTCACGCGCACCAACAGCTGCGGTGACGGTTGTTTCAGCATCACGGTGAATGCGCTTCCACGTGCGAATCTGAAAATGAATGTAGCCGCAGCGTACGAAATTTCCGGGCAGCAATCGGCGACAGGATTCAGTTTCGAGGCGAAGATTCCTTTGGCGGCGTTCGGGAAGTGGTACTCGTCCAGCACCAAGCGCGTGGGATTTGGCATCGAGATCGTCGACTACGATACGGCCGACAATCCGGGTTCGGTCAAGTCGTTGGGATACTTGTTACCAACGCGCGAGCCATTGGGAACGGTTGATCCGAGTTTATTTGGCGTGGCGGA
>CAUJJY010000119.1 GCA_963205155.1 Candidatus Zixiibacteriota bacterium
CCGGGTAATGCAATCTATCAGACAAAGAACACACCGCGCGTCGTCGGCGGTCATACACCGCGCTGTCAGCAAATGGCCAAGATTTTCTATGAGGCTGCAATCAACCACGTACATATGGTCAGTTCGACACAAGCTGCGGAAATGGTGAAGTTGCTGGAGAATACTTTCCGGTCTGTGAATATCGGCCTGGTCAATGAAGTTGCATTGATGTGCGATCGATTGAAACTCAACGTCTGGGAAATCATTGATGCAGCATCCTCAAAGCCGTTTGGATTTATGCCGTTCTTCCCCGGTCCGGGATTGGGCGGACATTGTATTCCGATCGACCCGCATTATCTGTCATGGAAGCTTAAGAGCCTGAACTACTACTCACGCTTCATCGAGCTCGCTGGAGACGTCAACTCGCACATGCCGGAATATGTTCTCGACCGAATTGCGCGCAATCTCAATCGGCGCAAAAAGTCAATCAATGGCTCGAAGGTCGTGGTGCTCGGAGTCGCATATAAGCGCGACATTTCCGATGTTCGCGAATCCCCGGCACTTGACTGCATCAGTCTGTTGCAGCGGGCCGGCGCCAAGGTCTTCTACAATGACCCATTCGTCCCGGAAATCCGCTTTGATGAGCATCACAAGATTGATATGAAGTCGACGAAGTTGACCGCACCGTTGATCAAGTCCGCGGATTTGATCGTCGTTGTCACGGACCACTCCGCTTATGATTATCAGTGGATTGTCGACAACGCTGCAGCCGTGTTCGATACGCGCAACGCTACCAAGAAAGTCAAGCGCAACCGCAAGAAAATCGAACGACTGTAATGTCCTCAAGCCTTTAGGCCAATGGAAGATCAAGGCCCCGAATCCCTGGTTCGGGGCCGTCCTTTTCTTCAAACAATATGGACCATATATTCAGCAAAATTTGCGCAACTTCAGATTGTTTAGTTGCGTAACCACTTTCATAATGAGATTACCATTCTCCACATGGCTTATCGCCGTTGCACTTTTTCTGCTTTCAGCCTCGCTGTGTGCGCAGGACTCATTCACTCCGAATGAGAAGCCTGTTCTCAATGTCCAGCGCACCAGCGCAACGATCAAAGTCGACGGCGAACTTGACGACGCCGGTTGGCAAAGCGCCGCCAAAGCGGACAACTTTGCTGAAAATACGCCGCGAGATCGAGTCAAACCTCCAGTCGAAACTGAAGTGCTCGTGACCTATGACAGCGACAATTTCTATCTTGCCTTTATCTGTTACGACGATCCAACAACAGTGCGCGCCTCGATGCGCGACCGGGATGAGATATTCAATGACGACTACGTCGGAATTCTGTTGGATACTTATGGCGACGCAGCCTGGGCATATGAGATCTTCGTTAACCCATTAGGTCTCCAGGGCGACTTGCGCTGGATTCCTGACGGCGAAGAAGATATTCGTTTTGACATCGTCTTCTACTCGCAAGGCAGAATCACCGACAAAGGCTGGCAGGTCGAAGTCGCCATACCGTTCAGCAGTCTGCGATTCCCGGTCAAGCCGACACAAGAATGGCGGGCGACGTTCTGGCGTAATCGTCCCCGATCTGACCGTGAGCGCTCAACCTGGGCTGCCATCGATCGCGATCAACCGTGCTTCCCCTGTCAATTCGGCACGCTCATGGGATTCGAAAACGCCAAGCCCGGCAGTCGCCTGGAAGTTCTCCCTGCCATAATCGGGTTCCAATCGGCTGCTCTCCGTAATCCTGATAATCCGCGTTCAGCACTGGAGAACAGTGATCCGGATGGTGAGGCATCGCTAAATCTTCGCTATTTGTTGAGTTCCGACCTCACTGCCGACGTCACCTACAATCCTGATTTCAGTCAAATTGAATCAGACGCGGCTCAAGTGGACGTGAATAATAACTTCGCTCTGTTTTATCCGGAGAAGCGTCCTTTCTTTCAAGAAGGCTCCGACCTCTTCAACACTTTCTCGGATGTCGTGTACACGCGATCCATCAACGACCCGCTGTTCGCGGCCAAACTAACCGGGCGGTTGGCCAGTCGTACCGCTGTCGGCTACATCGCTGCTCGCGATGAACACTCTCCCCTGCTGCTTCCGTTTGATGAGCATACTGACCTCGCCGAGGTCGGTAAGAGCATCAGCAACATCGTGCGCATTAAGCAAACCATCGGAGAAGATTCGTATATCGGTGCGATCGCCACGGATCGCCGGCTTGATGACGGTGGCTCGGGATCGGTTCTGGGCGGTGACTTCAGTCTTCGACTCAACAAGAACTATCGAGTGGGCGCCCAATGGCTGGCAAGTCATACTGACGAACCTGATAACCTCTCCCTCTTTGGTGATCCCTCCAGATTCGATGACGGACAGCACACCGCTGCCTTCGACGGTGAAAACTACTGGGGAAATACAATCTATGCCGGAGTGGCCCGCGAGGCGCGACTTTGGAATTGGGAACTTGAATATCGTCAAGTCAGTCCGACATTCCGGGCTGATAACGGCTTTATCTTTCGCAACAACCAGCGCGAAGGCAGTTTCGAAACCGCGCTATTTTTCAGACCTAAGTCGAAGACCTTTATTGAAGTAACTCCGTCTCTGGCAGTTGGGAGAATTTGGAACTTCTCCGGGGCACGCAAGGATGAATGGGTGTCGCCCGAGCTTGAAGTTCTTCTGCCGGCGCAAACGGTCGTGCAGGGCGGCTGGCTCTACAGCCGCGAAACCTTCCAAGGCATATTCTTCCCCGGAATTCGCCATTATCGTCTGTATGTTGAGAGTCGCTTTTCGGAACCGTTGAGCCTCGGCGGACAGGTCATGCGGATCAAATATATCGCCCGCCGTCTGGAGACTCCGGTGCTTGGTCACGGCTGGGAGCTCAACGCATTCTGCACGTTGAAGCTATTTCAGCGCCTGATCATAAGGCCCGAATACAGTTACGAAGAACTAAATAATCCTGAAACCGATGAATCAATCTATGCCGGGTACATTCTCCGTACGCAGATAAACTACCAGTTTACTCGCGAGTGGTTCCTGCGCCTGATCGTCCAATACGACAACTTTGACCGGGTGATGGGAATCGAACCACTGCTTAGCTATAAGCTCAATCCATTCACGATCTTCTACCTTGGCTCGACTCATTCCTATCAGAATCTCCGCGATACTCGCGAAATGATCCAGGGCAGCCGCCAGTTCTTCTTCAAATTCCAGTATTTACTGCGGGCATAGCCGTCCAGATTCATTCCTCCGAATCTCCAATCTCCCGATTGCTTCTATGGACACTTGATACTATATTGCGATATATTCAGATAATCGATTTCGCTTCCCATTGATCCGCGCCCTTGGAAGGCAGGCACAGGCACGTTTGTGGACTCTGCGTTGAAGAAAATCATCCTCGACTTCCTGCAACAGCGACCGTATGGAGCAGCTGCGAATCCGTTTATTCGCTGGTGCCTCGCTGAAATTCAATATCATCTGATCTGCCTTCGCGGTGCACGACATAGACTTCCGCTTGATCTCACGAATCCCGAACGATCACTCGAGAACCTGGCGATTGATGTTGCCGGATTTTACTTCGGTGAAGAGCGGGCAGAGCGATATCACAAGATCTTCCATAATCTGGAAGCACACGGATACTGCGAGTTTCGCGAGGAAGATCTGACAGAGATCATTAGACTACTCCGAGCCCAAATCGTGCAATTCACCAATCAACGAATCTTTAAGCTCGCGCGACAGGAACAGCCGGAGTCCGGTAAGTGCAAAAAGGCAATTGAAGCTGCCCTCTCCACTTTGGAATCGCGGTCGGAAATTGTCGTGACGACTCGTGATGGAGACCGAAACAAGCTAATCGCGGATGCAATGGTAAACGAACCAAGTTCCCAACTACTGTTCGTCTCCTTTATTGACCTGGTCGAAATCATCGATAACATCTATGCCCAGTCACTCAACAAGGTGCAACTTTGCCGACTGGTCCTGAAGTCGATGGCGGCGCAAAGCCAATACCAGAAGTACGTCTACAAGCACGAGTTTATCGCGGCGGTTGTCGTCGTTCTGGCAAGACGGGCACTATTCGAAGCGCCGCTACTCTCTTCGCTCGATAGCCCGATTCAGATCATTCTTCGCCAGGAAATGGAAAACGAACTTCAGGCTACGCTTGTTGAAACCACAGCGAAAGACCTCGAAGAGCAGGTCACAAAGTCTCGGATTCGCGATGACGAAATGGAGCCATTGTTGATGGCTGTGGCATGTTATCTGCTTGACTGCATCAACGGTGGCCCGGACAAAGTTACCAAGTATTTCTATGCGGCAATGCCGGTCCAAGTACACTCGCAGTTCCGGTCGCACTATAAGTATGCCTTTGAAACGGTGGTCACTCGTTCACAGGACGATCTCCATCGCCGCATAAAAAGAAATCCGACAATTCGGAAACTCTGGGACTATCTGTAGTGATGAAAGGACTCGTGGAATTGATATGACCCATCCGGCTCGTAAGCTGCTGGAGGCTTTGGCAGACAACAACTTGAATGCCGCCGACGGCGGCATGGAAGTCCGCGCCCATCTCGAAATCTGCGAATTCTGTCGAGAATATCTCGAGGACTATCGCTCCCACAGCAAGGTAATTGGTGAATTGATGTCCGCGCCGTTGTCGGGTAAGATTTCGAGTTTCCTTGACCGCCTGGCCCGCCAAAATCGCCGCGGACTTGTCATCGATCTGACAGTACTGCCGATCGTGACGGTTGCTCCGCAAAAGTATCTTGCTGCCGACAGTCCGACACCCGATCGTGCCGGAAGTTTAAGCATCGCGACACTATATTCTGAGAATCCAGAAATTGTCCTTAGGATGATGCGTGACCAACAAGACAATTCGAGGTATCTGCAGTTGATTGCGGAATCGATTGACTTGACTGCCAATGTCTTAGTCTGTGCACCGGAAGTTGGTGCCGAAATTGCCACGGATTCGGATGGTCGCGCAGTTCTGCCGGAATCGCTTACCGGTAATCCGGCAGACCTGCAGTGGCAGGTTCGGCTTCCCGAGGCCAGTTTTGACCTCCACCCGCTGGTCTATTCCCCGGACAGAGTCGAGTATTCGCGGGATATGGTACTTGAGTCAGACCGGGGCGATCGAATAAAGGTCACCTTGATCGGGAAGACTGTCGGTAAACAGATCGAGATTGAACTACTGCAGTTGGACGGCCATGAGGACTTTGAAAAGGTCAAAATACTTCTGATTGAAGATCGTCACCTTGAGCTACAGTCTCTCAACAGCGGTCAGCGAGTGCTGTTCACATTACCTGAACATACTTCCTACATCAACCTGCGGATATTCCAGTAACATTATGACATTGTCCCCGCTTCAATTCGCCAAGGAATGGGAAAGGCAGAAATCCAGCGTCGTCGATTCAGCCTCTGGTGATCGAGGACTTCTGCACCTCTGCGATTTTTGGCAGCATCTAAGTGCACACTTCGAAGAGCCGGCATATAGATCATATTTCGATGAATATTGCTCACTAATTCTGCCGTTGTTAAGCGAATCTACCCTCTCTGATCTGACTCCTGCAGAACTGGAACGCTTGATCAGTGTTCTTGAGAAGCTGATAAACTCCAAAGCGGCACCGCCTGATCTTGCGACTGCCTTGAAAAGAGTCTATCAATCTACCGCACGCGTGAATTTCTATGTGGGCTGCCTCAAAACTGGGCTACAATACTTGGCGAAGTCCTTGACGACCGAGGCGCCTGACTTTTCTGAATCGGAATTTAGCGAACTCACTGAATTTGTCGCATTGCAGCATTTAACTGATCAGGTTTCATCTCGGCATGAATCACTGGCAAAGGCGTTACGAGACCAGCTTTCTGAATGGCAAGCCGAGCGCCGTGTCGTTTCAAACGAATGTGCTTACTGTCTCTTGGTCGATGCCGGCAATCCACCATCAGAACCGCGCGGGAGACTTAAGCTTCTGCAAGGCGATGTCGAGGTCGCTGGCAACCACTCGGCGACCGATAAGGTCACCTTTGCAGATATCGTCGTCGCACCTGATGATCCATTGATTGGCGGCGCCTATCGATCACTCGAGTCCGTCCGACTACTTTTGCAGCGCGAGGGGATGAGCCATTTAGCCAAGAAGCGCTTTAATGCCAACTTCCGGATATCGGGCACTGACCACCGTCTGACTGGCGAATCTATGGGACTGGCATTCGCGCTGGTGGCATACACCCAACTCCTCAAATCAGAAGCTCATCGGGTGGAACGATTCAATTCGGCTGAAGTGGCCGTTACGGGCATTTTGGACGACAAAGGCACACTTCAGCCGGTCAATGACGAAACGCTGGCAGTCAAGGTTGCGCGCACCTTCTTTTCACACATTCGCTATCTGGTTGTCCCGGAGAGTAATTTCGAAACGGCTCGACAAGAAATTTCCCGCCTCCAAACCGAGTACCCACGTCGCCAGTTGCTCCTTGTCGGAGTTCGAACCCTTGCCGATGCCGTTGCCGACTTGAACATCATTCGATCCGAACGCGTCTGTATCGGGCAATGGGTCGGCAAACAAGCTGCCAAGTATAGCCGCATGGCCAAGGTCCAGATCCCTATGCTGGCTGTGCTGGCGTACTTGATGTTGTGCCTCCTCTATCCAAAGGCTTGGATTGGCTTTGATGACAATCCGGCATTCGTGCGACCGGTTATCGAAACGGGAACGATCGAGGTGTTCAACACAGATTCGACACGCCTGTGGAAGCATCAGTTCCCCAATGCCTTCAGTGGTAACTTCGCTGAAGCGCAGATTCAGACAATGATGATGGCAACGGATATTGATCGCGATGGCAACAACGAAGTGCTCGCGATTGCCCTAAATGAGAATGACGTCGAGGAAAATGCCTGGCTTTATTTTTTCGACAAGAAAGGTAACCTTCTGTTTCGCCGATATTTGGTTGTACCCAACGAATACCCCGGCGATACCGATAGTACGACCTATCATGGCTTTGCGATTTGTCCAGTCAGGCTGAAGGACACAACCTACATACTGACAATAGCGACGCAAATTCTGCCGGCACGCTGTCACATACGCCTCTGGGATGCCAATGGAGACTCCCTTCTCTGGTATATTCAGGCGGGCGGAGCCCAATTTAGAATGACAAGAGACATTGACCTTGACGGCTCGGAAGAGATGATTTTCTCCGCCTTCAACAATCGTCTCGGATGCGCCACTTTTTTTGCGCTCAATCTCTCGACCAAGAGCGGCTGTTCACCTCCATACGAAGACGCTTATTACGATCTAAGCAAATTGAAACGGGCTTCTGACTTCTTCTATGCGGCTTTTCCGCCGACTGACCTTTGCGATCGCGATTGTTCGGCCCGATATAATCAACCGGGCAGCATCGGTCTGCGTGACCGCAATGGCGGATTCATCGATGTGTATACATCCGAGTCGCAAATCCGGAACTGTGACGTGATTTATTCTCTCGATCGCGGCTTCCGCGCCAAGAATGTGGCTTTCACCGACGGCTATGTTGAACGACGGAAGGATCTGATTGAGGCGGGCGAGTTGCCCAGTATTCCCGACTCTGCCTATTCTGCCAATATTCTAAATGCCGTCCGATACTGGACTGCCGATGGCTGGATCACTGAAGGCGAGTTGCTCGATCGCGAGGCTGGCACTCCGATTCCTTAAGCAACCGTTCTACACAGACTATTCGTACGATTTCAGGCACATTTCTTATCTGCAGAAGCACAATTTTCGACAAATTTGCCAGTTCGGCACTATTCATTTCATTGTGGGAGATGTGAACCACATTGGTTGGCAATTCCACGTTTCTTGCCGATTGACATTGGCCCGGCCGGATGGTCTGCTGAATGGCGAACCTCCGAAAAAATGTCAAAAGGCGGGGTAACTTCTTCGCCTCTTGGGGGGCGGTAAGAAGATTGAACCAAGAAGGCCGGCGGCGTATTTGCTCCGCCGGCCGTATCATTGGGATCAATTGACTATTAAACGGAACCCTTTACCGTGAATCCCCATGATTTCGATGCTGTCGTCTTCACGAAGATACTTGCGAAGTTTGGAGATGAACACATCCATGCTGCGGCCCGAAAAGTAGCTCTCGTCGCCCCAAATCTCCCTCAATGCCACCTCCCGTTCCAAAGTCTGATTCTTGTGGATACAAAGCAGCCGTAGCAGGTCAGCTTCTTTGGGGGTCAGCTTGAATTGCTCGCCATCTTTGGAGAGGAGCTGGCGATTGTAGTCAAACGTGAATTTGCCAATTTCAAACATCACCGGCAAATCAGCTGGTTGAGGCGCAACCTTAGACCGGCGTAAAACTGCCGTGATGCGCAGCATCAGCTCTTCCATACTGAATGGCTTGGTGAGATAGTCATCACAGCCGATTTTGAATCCTTCGATCTTATCTTCTTTCAGGGACTTCGCCGTCAGGAATATGAGCGGGACGTTTTGGTCACGTTCACGCACTTTGCGGGCGAAGGTAAATCCATCGAGTTTCGGCATCATGACATCGACCAAGCATAGGTCATACTTACCACCTCGATAGGCACTTAGCCCTTCTTCTCCATTCACGCAAAGCTGAACTTCAAAACCCTGCATCTGGAGATGTTCTTGAAGAATGAATCCGAGGTTCGGATCGTCTTCTAAAAGGAGCACTCTTTGTTTCGTCATGACTCACGCTCCGCAACTCCTGCCGTCGGGAATCGTAGTTCAATGTTAGTCCCGATTTCGGGTTTGCTCTCCAGATGAATCGACCCATGGTGCGCTTCTACCATCAATCTCACGTAGCTCAATCCCAGTCCAAATCCTTTAACGTTATGAACATTTCCGGATGGAACGCGGTAGTACTTCTCGAATATTGACTTCTGGTCGGATTCCGCGATTCCCAGACCCTTGTCGGAAATCATAACGACAAGCTCGGAGGCATCGTTTTTTGTGCCGACTTCAATTACCGGCGCATCTGGAGAGTACTTGATGGCGTTGTCGAGCAGATTATTAATGATGTTGGTGAGGTGGAGATTATCCCCCAGGACAATGGAATCTGTCGCCGCCAGATTACTGACCAGTTTGCCCTTTCGATTTTCGATCTGCAAACTTATTCCCTCAACGGCTTTCCGAATGATTTGATGAAGGTCAATTCCGGATAGCTTAAGGTCATAGTCACCTTCTTCGATGACTGCCATTTGCAGTATCTTCTCGACTTGATGGCGCATTCTTTGGTTTTCGTCGAGGATCATCCGGCCATATTTGCCGATTCGGTCCGGTTGATGAATGACATCTGGACGCATTATCGCTTCACACGCCAGTGCCACTGTCGAAATTGGTGTCTTGAATTCATGGGTCATGTTATTGATGAAGTCGACGATGCGCACCGCAAAGCGCTTCTGTGACAACATTACTCTCAAAGTATAAGTGAACACAGCAACAATCACCGCGATAAACAGCAGATTGGTCAACACCAACGCGCTCATCTGCTTCCACAGGTAAACACTGCGTTCGGGGAAAAACACCGCCAAATCGCTGCGCGCCGATAATCGATCGCTGGGGAATAAGCGGGTACGAAAATCGGTTTTCACCAGTCTGTCACGCGAAGCTGTGGTTGAAGCGACTCGCACGGAGTCGCTTTCGCCGGAGAAGACGGCATATTCAAAGTCCAGATGTATTCCCGATTCGTCCAACGCCGAGCGGAGCAGTGTGTCGAGTTCCTCTGGCGTAATGCGTTGTTCAATCGGTTCCAACTCGGCAACTGTCATGTCCGTGACGATTCGCTTGAGATAATCCTCCTTGCGCGTCGTCCCGATCATCGGACCCAGTGGCATCAACTGTGAACCGTTGTGCATTTGAAAGATTGCCGACGCCGAATCTGTGCGGAACATATACATCATTCTATTACCGGGCCGCGGCAAGTCACTGACGTCGATAGTGTACTTCCCAGCGGTCCGGAAAGTATCTACCACGATGCGATCCGTGCCTTGGGTTTGGTCATAGATTTTGATCAGGACATGCTGCGGCGAAGCAACCTCGTAGTGCAACACGCCGTCCGCAAAGGTCAAAGGACAGTCGGCAATTGCAGCACCGAGCATGGTGCCTTCTTCAATAAACATGCCATTCACCTCAATCGAGTCGTCACCGATTGCGGTCGATCGCGCGACATTGACCTGCCACATCGCTTGAGTCGGAGCCGCAGTGCCAAGGGCAATAGTGAACGTCTCGCTATTCTCCAAGCGCTGCGAGACGGTATTGAGCGCCATCAACACATTGCGGCGGAACACCTGTTCCTTCTGCTCAAGGGCCAGCTGCAACAAATATACCTGCAATGCGACCAAGCCGCCAAGCGAGATCACCATCAACGTGATCACGACACCAACTGAACGACGCGATAAATTCATTGCTACAATATACGCATGCGAACGCTCGACACCATAGCTCTTAACATTTCTTAACAGCCGGTAACAAGCCTTAACTATGCCGTTGGCAACCTGCAAGTTATCCTTGCCGTACGAAGACTATCGACACTAACCAATCTTTCGAAGAGGTTTGACATGCTGAAAATTCTGTTCGAAATCGCGCTGACCTACCTGATCAGCAGCGCCAGTTCCATACTGGGTCAACAAGTATTCGCCGCCACCGAGAGTAAGCCGCAGATGCGGATGTTCACCACCGGCGACGTAGTTTTCCTCCCCGAGACCGGAGCCGTGATCCTGCTTAAGGACAAGGCACTAATCGTTGATATGGTCAACCCGGCAGATCAACGCGCCAAAGAATATCAATCAATCGACTTGAAGCAGAATGACGAAGTCCTGATGATCAATGGCAAAAAGGTCATGGTACTATCCGATCTCAAGTCCGCTTATGATTCTCTCGCGACCGGTTCGGATGTAAAACTCGGCATTCGTCGCGGCAAGGACATGATGATCGTCTCTTTTCCCAAGTCTGAACAGGC
The DNA here is from genome assembly GCA_963205155.1 of Candidatus Zixiibacteriota bacterium. Taxonomy (GTDB): domain Bacteria; phylum Zixibacteria; class MSB-5A5; order CAIYYT01; family CAIYYT01; genus JADJGC01. Next base: position 10,913 of record CAUJJY010000119.1, read on the forward strand.
GAAATCGACACAGCACCGGGTGATGACTTTCGAGACCAGCGGCGCCGGCGAAGATGTAAAGGCGGTCGAAGACGGCAAGCAAATCACTACACTTCACGCGAGCGATGGGGATATCGCCGTCGTGATGGAGCTTGGCCTGATTGTTGGTGAACTGGATTCCAAGGTCAAGGTCGCCGGACTGATTGAAAGCAAAGAAAGTGAAGTCAAGAATGCCGGTGTTTTGGAAGGCGATATCATCACTGCAATCAATTCCCAGAAAGTCACGAGCGTCAGCGAACTCACTTCTGCTTACGAAAAGGTCGTCGTCGGCACAGAATTCACTGTCTCTCTGGACCGAAACGGCAAAACCGTGACAGTAAAAGCTATCAAGGCTGCCAAAGAAGATGGCCCAAAAATGATCAAGACCATAAAGAACAATTAACTGATGTCACGATTAGCAAGACTTCTTCTGGCGCTGTGCCTGTGTTTCGGATTAAGCGGGCTATCCGCCAATGGTCAGAGCAACAACTTTAATCAGCGCGATGATAAGTATCGTTTGCTTGGCTTGAAACGCGCTAAGGAAGCCTACGAGGTTGCCCGGGCGGAGTATCAGCGTCAAGAAGAGATGTTCAATCGCCAGTTGATTACCAAGTCGGAACTTGAGCGAGCCCGGAATATCTTCTCCGATGCCGAGGTCAACTACCAGCAGTCGCTGTTGGCGGTTCTGTTTGAGGAGCAATATGTGACGGTCGAAGGCGCCGTCAAATACCAGGACAAAAACGGCCGAAAACACGTACGGCTGACCCTGGTAAACGCTTCCGGCGGCAGCGCAGAGTTCTATAAGCTGATTGAGATGGAGGATGAGCTCTTTCGTTCGCTCCAACCGGACGTCATCAATAACCTCTATGTGTCTCTACTCAATGAAAACGGAGCGACCGTCAGTCAGCCGTACGAAGCGAAAATTGAACAGCTCAAATTCGGTGCACCGGCTGTGATCGACTTCGCTCTCTTGCAGGATCTCGATGCCGTCACAGTCTACCTCATCTACGGCAGCGGTACACAGCGCAATATGAAGATCTTCCTCCAGAAGGACGCCACGGTCAACAAAGTCGCCGTGCAGTCGGAGCAGTTTTCGCAGGAAGTGGAACTCGGCAAATCCGCCTCCTTTGACCTGACGCTGGAGCTGTACAGCGGGACCGAAAATACATTCAGTCTCGAGGTTGTAAACCTCCCCGAGCAGATCAGCCGCTTCTTCAAGGAACCGTCCGGATCGGCCCGCTTGAGTCAGTTGAAATTCACGGAGAGTACTCACACTAAGAAGGCTTCTCTGGAGGTCACGCTTCCTGATCGCCCGACAGCCGCGGTCGAAATGGATAAACCGATTGCATTCTACGTATTGGTCATTCCTCGCGATCGTCTGAATGACCTGCCTGATTTACGCTCAAAGGAGTGGACGCAGACCGAAATCGAAGCGCTCGGTGTGGGATTTGCGCGGATGGAAATACTTCCTCGCGGCAAGGGCAAACTGCTGGTGCGCGCAACGCAGCTCTATCATGCCATCAAGTCTGATGGTGCTGTTACGATGAGCATCGACTTGGTCAATGAAGGTAGTCATCGACTCGACAACATTGAAGTTAAGGCCGACATGCCGCTTAACTGGACCAAACTGATTGAACCGACCATAGTCTCAAAACTGGAAATTGGCGGTGAAACTCGCATCAACTTGACATTTACACCATCGGACAACGTCTCTGCCGGCAAGTATGAGGTTCGCCTCCGGACGACCGCGATGTCCAATTCACAGCCGATCGTTAGTGAGGATAAGAGCGTCACGGTCGAGATACTTCCAGACTCCAACATTCTCGGAACACTGTTGATCCTGGTCCTAATCATCGGACTGGTGGCCGGCATCGTGGTCTTCGGAATCAAACTTTCACGCCGATAAATTCGAATTTGAACAGATATGTGAGGTCCAAATGAGTGAACTTCCGTTACAGTCAACCCAACCGATGCTCGAAGCAGTCAATCTGACAAAGCGTTATGAGGACGGCGTGCTCGCACTCGACCGCGTGTCGTTTCAGGTGCGCGCCGGTGAGATTTTCGCGATGCTCGGCGGTAATGGCGCCGGCAAAACTACGACGATCAATTTGTTCCTGAATTTCATCGAGCCAACCGAGGGCGAGGCGCGCATTAATGGCATTGTCACGCATCTCGAGCCGCTTAAGGCCAAAGAGCAAATTGCCTTTGTGTCCGAAAATGTAATGCTCTATGCCAACTTTACCGCGATTCAAAATCTGGACTTCTTTGCCCGTCTGGGCGGCCAAACTCATTACACGCGGGACGACTATCACAATGTGCTCCTGCGAGTTGGTCTTGCCAAGGAAGCACATCACAAGCGTCTGCGCGGATACTCCAAGGGCATGAGACAGAAATGCGGTATTGCAATTGCTATTCTCAAGAACGCGCCGGCGATCCTGCTTGACGAGCCGACTTCAGGACTCGACCCCAAAGCCGGGCACGACTTCATCGAGTTGTTGGCTTCACTGCGCGCTGAAGGTAAGGCGATACTGATGTCGACTCACGATATCTTTCGCGCCAAGGAAATTGCCGATAGCGTGGCAATCATGAACGACGGGAAAATCATCATGCAGCGTCCAGCCGCAGCCCTGGTAGATACTGATCTTGAGCAACTCTACATGCAATATATGGCCGGGCGGTCATCTGAACTTGTCGGTTAAGCGGAGGACCGTATGCTGAGAATCTTGATAGAAAAAGAAATTCGCGAAATCATTGGCTCCGCCAAATTCGCGGTGATTTTTGGTGCCTGCGCGATCCTGATTTTGACCTCATGCTATGTAGGTGCGCGTACTTATCAGGCAAACCGCGCGCAATACGAAGCCGCCAAAGCCGAGAATTTACGCCAGTTTGAGGGCATGACCGACTGGTTCAATATCCAGCAACATCGCATCTTTCTGCCGCCGCAACCGTTAGCCTCTTTGGTCAATGGTGTGTCAAACGATATCGGACGCACTACCGAAGTTTGGGGACGCGGCGAGCTGTCCGCTCAGGACAGCAAGTTCGGTGATGAACCGATTTACGCCGTATTTCGCTTTCTTGATCTGGAATTCATGTTCCAAGTCGTGCTTTCGCTCTTCGCCGTGCTGCTGGGCTATGACGCTATCAGTGGCGAAAAGGAACGCGGAACGCTTAAACTCTCGTTTGCCAATGCCGTTCCGCGCGATAAGTATATCCTCGGCAAGATTATCGGTAGCCTGACTGCGCTCACTGTCCCGCTCGTGGTGGCGCTGGGCATCGGAAGTCTCCTTCTGCCTCTGTTGGGAGTGCCCCTATCCGGTGACGATTGGTTGCGGTTGTTTCTCGTTATCTTGACCGGTCTGCTGTACTTTGCCGCGTTCTTGACCCTGTCGATATTTGTCTCTGCCCGCACCGAGCGATCGTCAAACTCGTTCCTCGTTCTGCTGGTGGTTTGGATACTATGTGTATTGATCGTTCCGCGTGCATCGGTGCTGTTGGCCGGTCGTGCCGTTAATGTGCCGTCGGTCGATGAAATCGCCGCCCAGAAAGCCCGCTTCCAGCAGCAACAATGGCATGAAGATCGCGCCAGCTGGTCCAATTTCAAACCCACCAAAAGCGACGACCCGAATGCTATGATGGACGAACTGAATCGCTATATGGAAGAACAGGCCGATATTCGCGACAAGAAGATGCAGGAGTTCACAGCGCGGCTGAACGAACAACGTTACAACAAACAGGTCGAACAACAGAATCTGGCATTCAGTCTGGCACGTGTCTCACCTGCCGCTACGCTCTCGTTGGGAGTGACAAGCCTAGCCGGAACCTCGATCACTCTCAAAGACCATTACAATGACGAAGCCAAGGCTTACCAATCACTGTACGCAAATTTCATGAAAGAGAAAACCGGCACCAATCCCGGCGGACGAATGTTCATGTTTCGCGCCAAAATCGAAGACGGCGAAGAGGTCAAACCGGAACCAATCAACCCGCAGGAACTACCGGAATTTGAATATCACCAGCCCGATTTGGCGCAGTCGATCTCGGCGGCCGCGCTTGACATGGGGCTCCTGGCTTTTTTCAACCTTTTATTTTTCGCCGGAGCATTTGTTTCGTTCCTGCGATATGATGTCCGTTGACGGCCCGGTAAGGAGAATGAGACGATGCTTTCAGTATTGATACAGAAGGAACTCAAGGCAATCATCTTGAGTCCCAAGTTCACCGCCACTTTCATCATCTGCTCGCTATTGATGCTGTTGAGCGTTTACATCGGAATCCAGGAATACCAGAATTCGGTCAAGCAATATGACGCCGGCAAGCAGTTGATCGACGAAGGCATCCGCGAGGCGACTTCCTGGCATTCGGTTCGCTACCGGGCATACCGCGCTCCCGATCCAATGCAGATATTTGTCTCCGGACTCAATTATGACATTGGCCGTTGGTCGGCGATCAATTCGCAGAGTATGGTCAAATTGCGGAACAGCTCCTACACCGACGACCCAATCTTTGCCGTGTTCCGATTCATTGACTTCACCTTCATAGTTCTCGTCGTGCTGTCGTTGTTTGCCATCATGTTCACCTATGATGCAGTCAACGGCGAACGCGAGGACGGCACGTTGAAACTGGTCTTCGCCAATTCAGTACCCAGAGCCAGATACATTCTGGCCAAGTGTATCGGCGGATGGCTGGGATTAGTCGTCCCAATATGTCTGCCGATTCTCTTGAGCATTCTTCTGGTACAGTTGTTTGGCATTCCACTTTCTGCCGACAACTGGTTACGACTGGCGACTCTGATTGCCGCGGCAATTGCGTTCTTCACATTCTTCATAATCCTGGGTGTGCTGATTTCTGCGATGACCAAGCGCTCAAGCGTGTCGTTCTTGTTGGCTCTGGTTGCCTGGATTGTCTTCGTACTGATCATTCCTCGAGCCGGCGTTATCGTAGCCGGGCAGATTCTCCCGGTTCCAAGCACGGCAGAGGTCGAGGGTCAGGTACAGAGTTTCTCGAGAGATCGCTGGGCAACATTTTACACAGCACAAGAAGAGCGCTGGCGCGAGAGAAGCCTGCACAATAATCAGTCTGAAGGTGATTTGTCTGCCGTAGAGGAAGAAAAGCTTTGGAAATATATGGAAGAGGATGATGCCGCCCGCAAAGCTGTCCAACAGGAAATCGATGAGTTCGATCGCAAACTAAATGATGATCTCCGCCATCGCCGCACTGCACAAGAACGCCTGGCCTTCTCGTTGTCGCGCATCTCACCGGCATCCGCATTCCAGCTCGCCGCAATGGACTTGGCCGGTTCGGACATCGCCCTTAAGTCCCGCAATGAACAGGCTATGGATCTCTATCGGACAGAGTATACGCAGTTCGTTCAGGCAAAACAGGCGGAGTCAGGTCCGGGCGGCGGCGCCTTTACTATTCAGATCGATACCGAGAAGGGCGTTTCAATTGGAACACCACGCGATCAGGCCGCTGTGGACGCGACACAGCTGCCGGTGTTCGTACCACCGACATTCAGTTTCTCCGATGCCGCAGCTACGTTTCTCCTCGATCTTGGATTGCTATTGATCTTTTCGATTGTCGCATTTGGCGGAGCGTTTGCAGCATTCCTGCGCTACGACGTGAGATAGAATAAAAAGGGGCAGACTGATTGGTCTGCCCTCTTTGTTCTTCTGTCTGTTTATCTTCGCTCGATCAAGATATGGGAATCCAATACGCGATCTTGAATGCGACGAAATCCTCACCTTGTGCGCCGAACGAATCAAAAAGCGACCCGGGACTTACAGTTTTCCCGATATCTCTGTTTTCACCCAGATTTCTCTGCCAGACGAGATATAGCGTGCTTCCCGGACGGAATTCCCAGCGCATTACGACATTGCTCCTGAATGAACGCGCGCCAAAATCAAGAAATGGCAGCGTGAATGACTCGACACCATCATTGACCTGGTAATACTGGTCTCGGTCTTCCTCATCCTTGATAAGCTCGATGGACGTACCGTCAGAATGCTCGTAATATCGCAGGTCGTGGCCACGCGCCTTGATTAGCTCGCCATGCTGGTGAAATTTGCCGTTAGCAGCATAGGGTTCTGCATATATCTCCAGACTGAAGTTCGAAGTGAAATAGTAGTTCATCCGAATCGTCGTCGAAATCGTCGTTCGCGCAATTCTCGAGAATACGTAGCGCAGACCGTAGGTACCTTCTCCGCCGCCATGCCCGGCCACCGAAGACACGTATTGTCTTGGCTGGTCTTCGCGAGTGTAGCGGGGATTAAGAGAAAACTCCATGCGATTGCCGACCCGCGTCGACAACGAGGTACTAACCGACCAAAGCCAACCATCGAGTTCATCTATGCCATAATTGAAAAATGAACTGAACTGCGTGGTTCCGGTGTGATTAGTGCTGAATCCGAAATTCGTCGAGTAACCGGCCTCGTTTTGCATCGATGGTCCACCGCGGGTTCGTGCATCGTCCTGTCCCGGAAATTGGCGCTTGACGGTCCAATTAAAGTTCAGGTAGTTGGGTAATGTAAACTCTGTAAAAAGCCCTCCTTCGCTGAATTGTCGGTTCCCGCCATAGTTCCAGTTGGCATAGCCGAACGCTTCCACATAATAGTTCCGAAAGACTCTACCCGGCTTGTTCTCCTGATAACCAACATACATACTGGCATCGAGATCGTCGGCCTGTCCAAGTACGCCGGCATCATTCAGTTCAAAATTCGGCGACTCGGCATTAAATGACATATCCCAAATCCAGTGCTTCCCGCCGGATTTGCGTAGTCCCAGCCGCGACGAGTAACCGGTCATCGTCGTCCGCGTCGAATCATATTCAAGGTAATCGGCATCCGGTCGCTGGAAGTACCTCGCGCTCGATCGCTGTGCCCGGGTGATTGCTGACCGCGAACCGCGGACATGTGAGACTCCACTGTGTCCGTAGAGTTCATAGAGACCTTGCTTAAACTTCAGCCGCCAGTCGGCGCCGCCTGTAATGGCGCTCTTACGCAGCCTGTCTTCCAACCGGACAACGTTATTGAGATCTCTGCCAACTCCTGTCACAGAAATTCCGACTGTCGAGCGTTCCTTGCCAAATTGCTGCTCGACGCGAGCAACCGAATAGAAGGTCATTGGTTCAATTTGCGTCTCAAACGTCGAATCGTTCTCGCGATCATAGTTCTTTGCAAACTCGCGCTGCGTTAGTGCTGTCAGTAATCCGATCGATGTGCCCGATTTCAACTTTCCGGTGATCTTGGATGCACCCAAGATCGTCGAATTCGAGGGCTGGTGAACGATATCGCCGATGCCATTATCTCGTGGCGGACCGCCAACACGGCGGGAATAGAAGTAGCTCGGACCGTTACCTTCGAGAAGAAGTCCTCCTTCCGTGAAAAACGGACGCTTTTCACTGTATATAGTCTCGAAGGCACTTAGATTGATGACAGC
>CAUJJY010000120.1 GCA_963205155.1 Candidatus Zixiibacteriota bacterium
GACGGCGCGGCAAATCTGCAAGGGAAGGCTGTTGGTGCTGTTCGGATGCGGCGGTGATCGCGACCGTACCAAGCGCCCGTTGATGGGAAAAGCGGCCTCCAGTGCAGCCGATGTAGTGATCGTTACATCCGACAATCCACGTACGGAAGACCCCTTGAAAATCATCGAAGATATCAAGCCGGGCCTGGTTGGTCAGAAGCTTACCGTTATCGAACCTGATCGGCGCAAAGCCATTGCAACGGCGGTGTCGCTGTGCCGGGAAGACGATTTGCTGGTGGTGGCGGGCAAGGGCCATGAGAACTACCAGATTCTCGGTACGACCAAGGTGCACTTTGATGATCGCGAGATTGTCGAAGAAGCGCTGAAAGGACAAAACTCGTGATCGGCGGATTGCTCAAGGAATTTGCGCCGGCATTCGGCGAGTATATTGTCGATTCACCGGCGAAATTGGAGACGGTATTCAGTGGAGTCACGATTGACAGCCGAGTGAAGTCGTCGGGCGGAATCTTCTTCTGCATTAAGGGAGAGAAGTTCGACGGCCACGACTTTGCGCGTGACGCCGCCGCGAATGGCAGCACGGTTATCGTCGTCGCCAAGTCTCAATTCAGTCAATTCGCGGATATTACAGGCGCAACCGTAATTGGAGTCGACGATACGCTCGAGGCGATGCAGCAACTGGCGAGATTCTATCTTGATCTCATTGCGCCGCGCAGAATCGCGATCACGGGTACCAACGGCAAGACTACGACCAAATCGCTACTGGCGAATCTGCTCGCGGCGAAGTATCGCACTTGTGCGACACGCGGTAATTTGAACAACCAATTTGGTGTGCCACTTTCCATATTCGAGTTTACCCGCGACTGCGAGGTTGCCGTTTTCGAATTTGCCATGTCGACACCGGGTGAAATTAAACGGCTGGTCGAGTTGTTCGCTCCGGAGATCCGGGTGATTCTCAATATCGGTCCCGCGCATCTGGAAACGCTGAAGACTATCGATGCGGTTGCAGAGGCAAAGTTCGAGATGCTGCAGGATTGCCGTCCGGGCGATTGGGTTGTTCTCAACATGGATGATCCGCAGATTCGTTCGCGTTCATACCGCTACAAGGTCAACAAAATGACGTATGGCACATCACCGGAGTATGATGTCCATCCCGACGAAGTTCGGATGAACGGCGCCGGCAGAGCTCATTTGCTCTATCACGGCGACGACATCACCATGCCGGTGCTGGGACTCCATCACGTCTCCAATTGCCTGGCGGCTATATCAGTCGCGAAGCTGATGGAAATTCCGTATGCGTTGGTGAAGTCGGGCATCGCGTCGTTCGTACCGGCCGGCAATCGGATGACTTCTGGAGAGTATCAGGGTGTCACGATTATCAACGACGCCTACAATTCGAATCCGGTGTCGGCTAAGGGCGCGCTTGATACAATCGCATCAATGAAGGTTACCGGTCGCAAAGTTGTCGTATTCGGTGACATGCTGGAACTCGGCGACAAGGCGGAAGAATATCACGCCGAGCTGGGCCGCAAAATTGCGGCATCGAAAGTTGATTTGCTGGTTTTGTTGGGAGCATTCTCGGCAGTTGTCAGAGATGCGGCCACTGGAGCAGGATTCGATGCCACGAAGATCAGCATGGCTACCGACCACAGCGCCGCAGTTGAGTTGTTGGCTAACTACCTCAAGTCGGGCGATCTGCTTTTGCTGAAAGCTTCGCGCGGCATCAAGCTTGAACTCGTCGAACAGGGGCTCAAGGCCACACTGGGGAGACGAAACTGATGCTCTATCTATTGCTTTATCCGCTCGTGGATCACATCAGCTTCTTCAATCTGTTTCGCTATATCACTTTCCGCAGTGCGGCCGCGACCGTAACGGCATTGTTCATCAGTTTGATTCTTGGTCCGGCGCTGATACGAATGCTGAAGAATCGTCAGGTCAAGGAAAGCATCCGTACCGACGGTCCACAGACGCATCTGGTCAAGGAAGGCACTCCGACGATGGGCGGGTTGATCATTCTTGCCGCTATTGTGATTCCGACTTTGCTTTGGGCGGATCTTTCGAATCGCTTTGTGATCTACATGCTGATTGTCACAGTCTGGCTCGGCGCGATAGGTTTTATGGATGACTATCTCAAAGCCATCAAGCATCAGAAGAAGGGATTGGTTGGACGCAAGAAACTGGCGGGCCAAATGGGTCTGGGTATCGTGTTTGGTCTTCTGCTGTATTTGTACCCGCCCACACCGTTGTTCAATCTCACGACGGACATACCGTTCTTCAAGAACTACTATCTCGATTTTCCGATCTGGTTGTTCATCCCGTTCGTGATCGTGGTTATCACCGGTTCTTCGAACGCCGTCAATTTGACCGATGGGTTAGACGGGTTAGCAATCGGTCTGACATCGATCTGCTTCGTCGCGTTCGCAGGGATGGCATACATTACCGGTCGAACGGACTTTTCGGATTACTTGGATATCGTCTACCTGCCCGGTTCCGGAGAGCTGACGGTTTATTGCGCTGCGGCGATCGGAGCTGGTCTGGGATTCTTGTGGTACAACACGCATCCTGCGCAGGTCTTCATGGGTGACACGGGCGCGTTGGCATTGGGTGGTATACTTGGCGCGCTCGCCATTTTGTTGAAAAAAGAAATTCTGTTGGTGATTGTCGGGGGAGTCTTCGTGGCTGAAGCTTTATCGGTCATACTCCAGGTATCGTCTTTCAAATTGCGGGGAAAGAGGATATTCAAAATGGCTCCCCTCCATCATCACTTTGAACTTAGCGGCTGGCACGAGAGCAAGGTCGTCGTCCGTTTCTGGATCGTCGGCGTGCTGCTTGCGCTGTTGACATTGTCTACTTTCAAAATACGGTGACGATGAGGATTGATTTGGTGAAGGACAGACGGATTTCCATACTCGGTATGGCACGGTCGGGGACGGCTGTCGCCCAGCTTGTGCGCAAATATGGCGCTATTCCGTTTGTGACCGAAATGAAATCCGCCGAGAAGGTCGAGACCGAAATTCGGACACTTGAGGACCAGGGCATATCGTACGAAGTCGGCGGACACACCGAGCGCGCCATGCGTGAGGTAGATTTCTTCATCGTGTCGCCGGGAATCCCCGCGACAGCGCCGTTTATGCAGGAGATCGAGCGGCGGCATTTGCCGGTCTTCTCGGAAATTGAGGTAACTTCGTGGCTCTGTCCGGCGACGATTGCGGCGATCACCGGCACCAACGGCAAGTCGACGACAACTGCGCTGACGGCACATATTCTGAATGTTGCCGGCAAGAAGGCTGTTGCAACCGGCAATATTGGTTCGCCGTTTGCGCATGATGTGGTTGTACTTTCGGATCGCGACTATGCGGTCGTCGAAGTTTCCAGTTTTCAGTTGGAGCGCATCGAGACTTTCAAGCCGAAGGTTGCAGCCATTCTGAATATTACCCCGGACCATCTCGACCGCTACAAGCAGTTCGAAGCTTATGCCGAAGCGAAATATCGCATCGCGGATGCACAGGATAGCAGCGACTTTTTGGTTTTGAATGCCGACGATGAGACGCTCGCCAAGGCCAAGTTCTGGGGCACCCCGAAGGTCATTCATTTTTCCACCAAGCGCAGTGTTGCTGAAGGCGTGTTCGTCAAGGATGGCGAACTTGTTTACGCATTGGAAGGCAGATCAGGGACGATCTGCCGCACCAATGAATTAGGCGTTCCCGGTCCGCACAATGTCGCCAACTGTGCGGCAGCGGCGGCGATGACGTTGGTGCTCGGGCTCGATCCCGCCGACGTCGCCCGCGGCCTCAAGACCTTCAAGGGAATCGAGCATCGCATCGAGTACGTCGCCGAAATCGGCGGCGTTCGGTACATCAATGACTCCAAAGCCACTAATGTTGATTCGGTGTATGTCGCGTTGCAGTCGTTTGACCGCCCGATGATTGTGATTATGGGCGGACGCGACAAGGCAGGAGATTTCACCAGATTGGCACCGTTGATGACCGGCCGCGTGAAAGAGATTATTCTCATCGGCGAAGCGACCGAAAAGATCGCCGCTCAACTCGCCGGAGTCGTCAAGATGGAACGCGCAGGAAATATCTACACTGCCGTAGAAATGGCTTCTAAACATGCGGTGCCGGGCGATGTCGTGATGCTTTCGCCGGCATGTGCTTCTTTTGACCAGTTCCGCGATTTTGAAGACCGCGGTGAGAAGTTTAAAGAGGCCGTCCGGGCGCTTGAGGGAGGCAAGGGATGATAAGTCGTCCACGTGATGTCGACAAATTGTTGATAATTGTCGTCGGCCTGCTGTTGCTCATCGGTACGGTGGTCGTTTATTCGGCCTCGGCAATGTTTGCCGGTTCGCGTTTCGGCAGCGACACTTTCTTTTTCCAGCGCCAATTGATCTGGCTCGGCTTGAGTGTGGCGGCACTTTTCATCACGATGCGCGTGAACTATCGTGCACTCTGTAAGCTTGCCTGGCCGCTGTTGATCATTTCGATGATATTGCTAGTCGTAGTATTGTTTACGCGCGAAGTCAATGGCGCCAAGCGCTGGATCAGTTTTGGATTCTTCGGATTTCAGCCTTCAGAGATTTTTAAGTTTTCGCTGATAGTATTTCTGGCGGCGATGCTTTCCGCCAAGCGCGAGAAGATCACGCAGATGAGTTCGGTCATCTTCCCGCTCCTGCCGGTCATCATGGTTGGTTTCGGACTGATCCTGCTTCAACCGAATCTCGGCACCGTGCTGGTGCTGGCGGCTTCGACTTTCATCTTGCTGTTCATTGCCGGCGTCCGCAAGCGCCTGCTGGCGGTTCTCGTAGGCGGGATGGCTTCGGTGTCGTTCCTGATGGTCTACGTGATCGGGTACAAACGCGCGCGCGTTGATACGTTCCTTGAATCAGTGTCGGATCCGCTTTTGGCGAGCTATCAAGTGAAGCAATCGATTTTAGCTATCGGCTCCGGCGGACTTTTCGGTAAAGGACTCGGACGCGGCAGCGCCAAGCTGTTTTATCTGCCCGCACCGCATACTGATTTCATTTTCGCGACGCTCGCTGAAGAGGGCGGGTTCATTGTCGCGACACTGGTATTGATACTGATCGGGATATTAGTATGGCGCGGCATCAACATCGCCATTCATTCGCCCGACCTTCCCGGATTCTATCTGGCTACCGGCATCACGCTGGTCGTGTTCTGTCAGGCGATGACCAACTTGATGGTGGCAACGGCGATGATTCCTGCGACGGGATTACCACTGCCGTTCTTGAGCTATGGCGGTTCGTCGATGCTGATAACCTGCGCGGCAATCGGAATCTTGCTGAATATCAGCCGCTACACGGTGGAAACGCCGCAGTTGTTCAAGTCGAGGGTGAATTGAGGCGCATTATGTTTGCAGGCGGCGGCACAGGCGGGCATTTGTTTCCAGCCTTTGCAATTGCGCAGGAATTCCAGCGCCGATTGGGCAGCGAGTGCGATATCCGTTTCTTTGTCACTGGCCGTGAGTTGGAGATGAAGCTGATTGGTTCACACGGATATGCCATGAGCAAGATTAATGTGCGCGGCCTCAAGCGTGGAAGTTTGATGGGCAATCTGATGTTCTTCCCGATACTTGCTGTCGGCGTCGTACAGGCGACTGCCAAGATTATCAACTTCAATCCCGATCTGGTAGTCGGGACTGGTGGTTATTTGTCATTTCCGGCTGTGCTCGGCGCCAAGCTGACCAATCGCACCGCGTTCATTCAGGAGCAAAACTCCTTTGCCGGCGTCGCCACGATCAAATTAGCGCGGTTTGCAGATTTGATCTTCATCGCCTACGATCAGGCAGCGGCACGCATCGGATATCGCGAGAAGTGCATCCTTAGCGGCAA
>CAUJJY010000121.1 GCA_963205155.1 Candidatus Zixiibacteriota bacterium
GACAGCCTTCGCACCCCACGCCAGAGCAAAAACGACATCAATTCCGCCGCCGGGACCGATAATCAAAACTTCGCCATTCTGGAGCAGAATATTCGGAACGTGCGAAATCATTGTCTTGGCGATCTCACTCTTGATCGCGTCAGCACCGTAGAGCGCAAATGGGTCTTGAATAATGTAAGTCCGCGCATCGGCATCAATATCCATCACTTTTGCCGTCTGTTCACCCGCAATACCTTGCACCGTGATAAACGAAAACGAGTTCCACTTCTGAAATTCGACATTCTGTTTCTCCAGACCTTTGGTGTAGCGCACTTCGAGAATAGGGGAGAAGATGTTAATCGCAAACAATCCCGCCACGACCACCGTCGCGACATAGCTGACATTCGCCTGCCTGCCCTTCGCAACTGATCCAACCACAATCGCCGCCACGCAACTTAACAACGCCGCCACCAGTTGCGCATTGATTGCGCCAACGGCATTCAGAATCGGCACTGTCAGAAGTGCGCCTGTTGCTGCACCGGCTAAGTCCCAGAAATAGAGCCGCGAAATGTCGCGTGCCCCTTGGAACAGGATCAGCGAAACAATCAGACCCGAGAAGAAGAAGGGGATGAGCGAGAAGACATAAATCAGTGCCAACTTCAGTATATTCGCCGTCGAATATTCAATCGATATCGCCTGCGACAATGAAACGATCAGCGCCGCCACGATCGAACCGGCGAATAACAGCGCCGCCATCGACAACACCCGTGGCGTCTCGGCAGCGGTGTACATTTTTTTCTTCAAAAAGAGATACTGCCCCGAAGCGCCCAACCCGAACAACGCAAGTGAAATAGCCAGAAACGCGAAGTGGTAATACATCACGACCGAGAACAACCGTGTCATTGATAACTCAAGAATCAGCGTGGCAGCCGTTATCAGAAACAGGGTAAAGTAGGTCGTTAGGCGGGACATCGCGTCAAGATACTTGCTCCCGTTCGAGAGTCAATCCACAAAATGACCGGCCGGAAGGCTTCATGGATTGTCGCCAAAACCCGATAATGTAATGAAAGGTATGAATTTAGTTCGCGGCGGCCGCTTCGGTTCGTCTAACTCATTGACAAATTTGAACTTGACAATTTGACATGAAGCAATTAACTTATTCTGTCTGGTGTACTTATCACGTTTTGTACCCACATTTTTCGAAGGTCGACCTGTTGAGATTGTTTCGAGTCCTGCTCTTTGCAGCATTGCTTTGGGGTGTCTCCCCGTGCGCACTAAATGCGGAACAACACCCTTCATCCAAAAATGACCGCTTTGCTTTGGCCGTCGCACAAGGATCAATCTCTTCCGACCTGGCCACAATTTACCGGGCAGTCGCCATTCTTGAACCTGATTCGCTTCCTGCGCAATTCCGCAGCGATGTGCAATCGGTATCGAAATGCGCGACCGACGACCTGGTTGAAGCTTTCAATCTCATTCTCGACAAGCCGGAAGAGTTCAGCGGTTACTCCAAGATGTACATGGCTCGTCCAACGACACAATGGTACATCGAATCAACGCTCGGATATTTCCGCCTCCATTTTGACACCGTCGGACCGAATTCGATACCATTAGCCGATGCCGACTCCAACGGCTTGCCCGACTACATCGAACGCGCCGCCGATTTCGCCGACTCTTGTTGGCTCTACGAGGTAGTCACTCTTGGCCACTATCCACCGGTATCAGATGGCGATCAGGGTGGATCAAGTCAATATGATATCTACTTCCAGCAGGTTCCTTATTATGGATTCACCTCGCCGGAACTCGCCGGACCGGAAGTCTGGAATGACTTCTCTTCGCATATCGTTGTACATAATACTTTCTCGCCCGGATTCCCGCCCAATGACGACCCCGAAGGGCTCGTGCTTGGTGCACTAAAAGTCACCATTGCCCACGAATTTTATCACGCCATCCAGTTTGCTTACGATGTTTCCGAGGCCAGCTTCTTTATGGAAATGTCCTCCACTTGGATGGAGGAGATGGCTTATCCACAGGTCAATGACAATTACAACTATCTGCCCGACTTCTTTAACGTCACGCAAGTCGGCTTGCAAGCCGGCGATGCGCATCGCTATGCGTCGTTCATCTGGCCGAAGTACCTCCAAGAGCGCTTTGGTGCCTCGATCATCCGCACAATGTGGGAACTCTGCCGCACAACGACGGCGATCACGGCCTGGGGAGCCGCAATCAACTCTGCGGGAAGCACTATTGAGACGGAGTTCACGCGTTTCGTAAATTGGAATTTCCACACAGGTAACCGCGATATCGGTCTGCATTATGAAACTGGCGACGAGTATCCGCAGGTTAATGCCATGCAGTATCACTACACGCTCCCAGATTCCGGCAATTTCTCAAGCTTACCCCCGCAGCCTTATGGCGCCAATTATATCGTCGTCGAAAATCTCGCCGGTTACAGCGGCATGATGGTGTTTGACTTCACGGGACTTTCCGCTACCGTCTGGGGTGTCGCTTACACCATCGACTACGGAGAGGGACAATACTCCGACTCGGTCATCGCACCGATTGTCAACGGTGCAGTCAAGATCAGCATTCCCAATTTTGAGTCAGTCTTGCGGGTAACCTTCCAGCCGGCCGTAGCGACTCACTTTGGCACAACCTATAACTACAGTTATCATTTGTATTTCCGCGTTGCCGGTGATGTTGACAGCGACAACATGGTCAGCATTTCCGACGCCGTCTACTTAATAAATTGGATATTTGCTGGAGGTGTTGCCCCCAAGCCGCTCTTGGCGGCTGATGTCAATTGCGATGGCACACAGTCGGTCAGCGACGTCGTCCATCTCGTCAATTACATCTTCGGCGGCGGTGCTCCACCCTGTGAACTTTAACCGACGTAGAATAGGAGACCTGAATGCACTTGAGCCTGTACTTTAAACGCGTTGCCTTGGCGTTTGCTGCCTTGATGTTGTTTGCCGCATTTGCGCCCGCTGCCGAGAAATCGTCATACCAGCTAATTCAGGACGAGTTCGCCAAAGGCAACCTCACCGTCGCTGAACGGCTCCTGTTGGAAGTACAATCGATCAAGGATCAGGCCGCGCTTCCACTCGAATTGCAGTCCGCCATCGTCGAAGTCGACAAGTGCGCCACCGATATTTTGGTCGAAGTTCGTCAGAGTTGGGACCTCTTTAACGCACAAGACCAGTCCTACCTAAGAAACATCATGGCACGCCCGACAAGATCATTCAGCTACAACTCCCCCGGCGGCCAATTCAAGATTTGGTACAATACGACAAGTACTCATGCCGTACCCACTGCCGACACGGCGCCCGCCAATGGCATTCCTGACTACGTAGAATGGATTGCCAACTACTGCGACAGTTCCTATCGCGCAGAAGTCACCAATCTCGGTCATCTTCCGCCACCGTCCGACGGTGTCGCCGGCGGTGATGCGCGCTATGATATCTATACTGAAGAAATGGGCTACTATGGCTACACCCAGCCCGAAACCGCTGGTCCAAACCCATGGAACGATGCCACCAGCTACATTTCCGTCCACCGCAATTTCGTCGGCTTTCCCGCCAATGACGATCCGGAAGGCGATGTCAAGGGCGCGGCTAAAGTGACCTGTGCCCACGAGTACTACCATGCCGTGCAGTTCGCCTACGATGTTGGGGAGAATGTCTGGTTCATGGAAGCTGCCGCCACCTGGATGGAAGACTACGTTTATGATCCGGTCAACGACAACTACAACTATTGCAGCGACTGGTTCTCCAATCCCGATTGGTCACTGCACTCGACTTCCAGCTTGCATCTCTATGCCGCCTTCATCTGGCCGGTCTATTTGGTCCAGACTAACGGCGCTGCCATCATGCCGCAGATTTGGAATGAGCTGATTAATACCGTGCCGTATACAGCGTTCACGACAGTTCTTGCGACTTATGGCAAGACGCTCAATCCCGAATATGCGAAATTCTCGGCCTGGAATTTCATTACCAGCACGCGCGATGATGGTCTTCATTTCGAAGAAGCCAACCGCTATCCATTAATCTCGCTGGTGCGCACGCACAATTCTTACCCCGTTGCAGGACAGGCTCCGATCGCCAGCAAGTATCCCGATGCTATGGGTTCCAACTACGTCTTATTCAATATTCCCGGCGATGCCAATTCCATCACGGTCACCTTTAACGGTGACAACACTACGCCGTGGGCAGTCACCATGCTGGCTTGGAAGAGTTCCCCTTCCGATCTCTACGCTGAATCAACCATGGTTCTCAACGGCGTCGGTGACGGCACATTTACGCTTTATAGCGCCAATAGCTGGAATTCACTGGCAATGGTAATTACCAACATCAGCCAGACGCTCAACGATAAGGGCTACTCCTACGGCGCCTCATACACCAACGCGCCCAGCATTGCCGTCAGTGTTGCGTCCGCCGCCGATGACAGCGTCTACTCAAACACCACGACAACAACCTATTTCACAGTTCAAAACACCGGCGCAAATGCGGAAACCTTCAATCTCACCGCCGGCAACTCTCTTGGCTGGACAGTGACTCCGTCGGCTGCCTCCATCCTGTTGAATCCGACGCAAATGTCACTCGTCAACGTGCAGGTCGTTTGCCCTGCGGGTACACTGCCGGCCGTGTTCAACAATGTCACACTCACCGCTGAAGCCACTTCACTCGCGGGCATAACAGATACCGATACTTCAGTGGTCGAAGTGATGATCATGCACGGCGATGCCGACAACTCCGGCGCACTCAACGTCAGCGATGCCGTTTATTGCATCAATTACATCTTCGCCGGTGGCGCAACGCCGATTCCGGTACTTAATGCCGGCGATGCGAATTGCGACACCGTTGTCAGTATCTCGGATGCTGTTTTCTTGATTTCTTATGTCTTTGCCGGTGGACCGCCGCCTCCGTGCAATCCATTCTGATTTGCTCAAACTGAACAGACTAAAACGGCGCCTTCTATGTCCGAAGGCGCCGTTTAGATTTCTGCGATCCGCATCGGTCATTTTTAGTTGACGCTGCAACCGCTACTTGGTTTCTTGATCACTCTAAATCTTAACGGCTTGATATTGTGGGACTTAAATGGATCTGAAGCGCGTCGGCAAATACGATATCCTCGATAAACTTGGAGAAGGTGGTTTCGGCGCCGTCTATCTGGCGCATC
>CAUJJY010000122.1 GCA_963205155.1 Candidatus Zixiibacteriota bacterium
AATTGTAATCCAGATCGCTTTCATAAAAACTCCTTTCATATTGCGTGACGTTCGTCACAAGTAGATAAAAATTCAGCCATCATACAGGGAATGGCGAATCGACGGCGCGTTATCATTCCTGCAACCGTGCAAATCAACACACTGTTGGCCGGTGCTTTTTGCTGGTCACAGCAGCATATTTCTCTTGACTTATTATGCGCATATGCTCATAATACGATTGGAGAGAAGAAATGGCAAGACCAAAATGTCCAAGATTAATTGCTGAAGCTCACAACACGGCATACTTCAAGCCCCGCGGAATCCCCATGTATAATCTGCAGGAAACGGCGCTCACATTCGATGAGCTTGAAGCCGTGCGTCTTGCCGATCTTGAGGGTTTGTATCAGGAGCAAGCGGCCCAGCGGATGAATGTGTCCCGTGCAACGTTTGGTCGAATTGTGGAATCAGCACATCACAAGATCGCTGACGCTTTGATAAACGGCAAAGCGATCAAGATTGAAGGAGGTGTCATTCAAGTGGCACAGAAGAGAATGTTTCAGTGCTCTGACTGTGAGCACTCATGGGAGGTTCCCTTTGGAACCGGAAGACCGGCAGCATGTCCGCAATGTGGAAGCAAGAACCTCTGCCGCACCGACGCAGGTCGCGGTCAAGGAATGGGCGGAAGGCGGATGAGATGCCGAAAACAGCGTGGAGGCGCAGTCGCCTCGGGAAAGGAAAGCAAATGAAAATCGCCGTAGCATCCGATGACGGACTTGCGATATCCACTCATTTCGGCCGTAGCGCAGGATTTGTCATTTTTGTCGCTGAAGGAAGCGAAATCGTGAAGTGTGACTATCGATCGAATTCTGCAGGCCACCATCATGAGGGTGAGTGCAATCATGAACAGGATCAAGGGCAACACAGCCACGCAGGATTCCTGGCGGCACTGCAAGACTGCCAGGTCGTTATCTGTCGCGGGATGGGCCGGCGCGCGATTGTTGACATGAAAGCGAACGGTATTGCGGTTGCGATTACTTCTGAACCGGTTGACGTTGCGACGGCAGCCAAGCTCTACGTACAAGGCAAGTTGCCGGCGACAGACGAATCGGTATGCTGTAAACATTGAGGCAGTTCATTCTTGTCCTAATTGTTGACAACAGGGTCTAACAGTACATGATTGAATTTGTGATTGGTGATCTTGAAAGGAGAACCACGAATGGAGCAAACTACGCGACTTCCGCTTATTGGGGAGAAGGCACCCTCATTCAAGGCGGAAACGACACAAGGGCATATCAACTTTCCCGATGATTTCAAAGGAAAATGGGTAGTGTTCTTTTCGCACCCTGCTGACTTTACGCCGGTGTGTACGACAGAGTTCATGACGTTTGCTGCGATGCAGCCGCAATTTGAAGCATTGAACTGCAGACTTCTCGGACTGTCTATCGACAGCACATACAGCCATATTGCCTGGTTACGGACGATCAAAGAGAAAATCGAATACAAGGGCATGAAGAACATCGAAGTGATGTTCCCGGTGATCAGCGACTTGACGATGGATGTCTCCCGCGCCTTCGGAATGCTCCAACCTGCCGCCAGTACAACGCAGGCTGTGCGGGCGGTTTTCATAATGGATCCCGAGGCGACGGTGCGGGCTATCCTCTACTATCCACTCTCGAATGGCCGTAATATGGAAGAGATTCTTCGGTTGGTGAAGGCAATGCAGCTTTCGGACAAGCACAAAGTTGCCACACCGGCAAACTGGCAGCCTGGTGACGAAGTAATTGTTCCTCCTCCGGGCTCGTGCGGTATCGCCAAGGACAGGATGGAGAAACCAGATCCGGATGTTCGTTGTCTTGATTGGTTTATGTGCCTGAAGAAGTGCCCGAAGTGAGCACTAACAATATGAAATAGAAATTCGAATTCGATTCCCCTCCTGCGTTGAGAGAAAGCGCCCGCCTACAACTACTGCAAGCGGGCGCTTATTCATGTCAACCTCAATGGGCAAGAAAGTAAAACTTTGTGAAAAAAATCACATTTTCATCTTGACTCCACAATAATTGCCGAGTATTTTGTCGATAATGATGTTAGTAAGTCTTTACTCACTTGAACCGACTAACACTCGCGAAGGCTGCACACAGAAGATTTCGCGCGATTAGCTGGTGACAAATAAACATTACTCTTGGGAGGAGTTTCTATGAAGAAAACTATGTTGCTATGTCTGCTGCTCGTGCCGCTGATGTTCATAGCGGTGTCCTGCTCGGACGACGATGATCCGGTTGCCCCACCAACGGTCGAGCAACTGCTCGCCACTTCTCTGCACAACACGACGGACGGGATGGAGTATTTCTACAAGCAGGAAAATGGCGGCTTTGAGCAGTTTACGGATGTTCCCTATGAGGATCTTGGGTGCAAGAACTGTCACATCACGCCGGAGAACTGCAATACGTGCCACGTTACCGAGGGCGATACGCCGGAGAATTCGACCTGTCTTTCAGCCTGCCACAGCCGCCAGGCTGCCGAGCAAGGCACAGGCGGGACTGGACCGAATGCTGATTATCATCTTAAACCGATAGCCAGCGGCGGTCAGGGAATGAAATGCGCTGATTGTCATTCATCACAACAAGTTCACGGTGACGGACATTCGTATAATTCCCTGCTTGAGAATCAGACAAATGTCTCTTGTCAGCAGAGCGGCTGTCATGAGACCATTCCGGCAAACACTTTCCACTCTACGCATGGAACTGATGAATTCGAATGCCAGGCGTGCCATGCCAAAGCGGTTAATACTTGCTACAACTGCCACTTTGAATCAGAGATTGATCTTCATACGAAGATTCCGTTCGGCAGAATCAGCAATTGGAAGTTCCTGGTGAAGAACTCTTCGAATGACAAGGTCACTGTCGGTAACATGCAGACGTTGACCTATCATGGCAAAGCCTTCTATGCGGTTGCCCCTTACTACGCTCATACGATATATGATGGCGCGGGCATGACCTGCGGCACCTGCCACAGCTCGGCGGCAGTGACCGAATACAGGACGACCGGAAAGATCACGATGACGCAGTTTAACAACGACACCAAGATGTTGACGAATATGCAGGGCGTGATTCCGATACCGACCGATTGGACGACCTCGTTGAAGTTTGATTTCCTGACGAAGGACGCGGGCGGCGCATGGATATTGCAGTCGCAGGCTCCAGACGGGACACAGATGTTGTTCGCCGAACCGATCAACATCACCAATATGCCGACGCTGTAACCAAAAAACGATTACGCTCGTGAGGCAGGTTCCGCGAGGAGCCTGCTTTTTTGTTGGTGCGGCGGCGCGCAAATAGGCAGATTTGTCGGGCAATTTTTTCTTGACCTTCTACGTATAATGGATATTATAGACCTACCTAATCAACAACTTGCAATCGCACTATCTTTTGGCCAAGAAAACCGTCTGTCCCGGAATAGGAGAAATCCTTCGAAAGGAGAAATTGTATGATGGGTAGAGTAGCTATTTTCGCTTACGGCGTGATTGCCTACCTGGTCTTTTTCTTTGCGTTCCTTTACGCCATCGGCTTTGTCGGCGGCATGATTGTGCCGAAGACCATTGACTCGGGCGAACCGACAGCGCCGATGACCGCAATTTTGATCAATGCGGTCTTGCTCGGGTTGTTTGCCGTTCAACACAGCATCATGGCGCGGCCGTGGTTTAAACGCGCTTGGACGAAGATCGTCCCGGCAGCCGCCGAGCGCAGCACATTCGTGCTCCTTGCCAGTTTGTTACTGTTGCTGATTTACTGGCAGTGGCGTCCCCTGCCTGTGACGGTATGGCAGGTTCAGAATGAGGTCGTAACGATGATACTTCACGCACTCTTCTGGATTGGCTGGGGGATTGTGCTCGTATCGACATTTATCATCAATCATTTTGACCTCTTCGGACTGCGTCATATATGGTTAAATTGGCGCGGTGAGCCGTACACCTATCTGCCGTTCAAGGTCACGGCGTTCTATCGCGTGGTTCGGCATCCGATCATGCTGGGATTCATCATTGCATTCTGGGCGGCGCCGACGATGACTCAAGGGCGTTTGTTGTTCGCCATCGCGACGACGGCGTACATCTTGGTAGCACTGCAATTTGAAGAGCGCGATCTCGTACATTATCACGGCGAGCGGTATACGGCATACAAGAACAAAGTGCCGATGATTGTGCCGTTGCCGAAGCTGGCAGAGAAGCAACTGCCGGATGTGGCGACTGAGCGGGAGTAAGAACAATGTCCAATTGGGGCAAGGCGGATAGACCGCCTTGCCCTTGCGTTATTGAAGGGAAAGAGCTAC
Source organism: Candidatus Zixiibacteriota bacterium (assembly GCA_963205155.1). GTDB lineage: Bacteria > Zixibacteria > MSB-5A5 > CAIYYT01 > CAIYYT01 > JADJGC01. Next base: position 4,303 of record CAUJJY010000122.1, read on the forward strand.
ACACCTTGATCGGCTCGAGCAGGCTTCTCAAGTGAGATCATTCCAAAGTTTGCTTGTTCCGACAGCTACTTTTTGCGGATAAAATATTCCACGATTTCCACACAAAAACGTATAAAAGAATAGTTCATCTGAACATGGAAAGGAATGGCTATGCGCGCCGTATTTGCGATCCTGTTTAGTGCAATCGTTGCTGGTTGTCTGGTTGTGTCCAGTTGTTCCGAATCGGCCACCACGACCGAGAAGGAACTTAGAACTATCGAGGGCCGGGTGAAGGTCAGGATCCGAGAAGGATACTCCGGCTACGGCGTAGTACAGGATCCGAAGATTTTCTTGTCGCTTGCGACCGAAGCGATGCAGCCATGCTGTAACTGGTCGATTGAAACAACTGTTGACCGAAACGGCGACAGAATCATAGTTTGGCTGGAAGGTATTTCAGTTCCGCAGATTTGCGCAACCGCGATTGGCCCGGCGAGGGAGTGGAGGGAGTTGCAGCTTGAAGATGGAAAGTACGAGTTGGCATTCGTGCTCAACGGCGAGATGGACACGTACAAACTCGACATCAGCGACACGGCGATTGTACTTGAACCAGTCGCGACGGAGTCGACCTTCTCCGATATCAGCAAGTATTGGCGATATCCGGAAAAGTCATTTGCCTATATTTGCGGTACTTACACCACCGACACGATGTTCTACTACGAGTTTGCCGATTCACTGAGAAACTTGCCGAATCTATCGGAAATTACGCTTGGCAGCCAATTGGAATCGCCATATCCCGACAGCAGTCAAGGGCACTACCGAGACTTTGGGGCACTCCTCTTTCGCTACGCCTCCGAGGACGATTACGATGCGGCCGGTGCGTTGTTGCGGAGATTTGCCAATCAGAGACTGCAGGGTACGAGCGGAAACGGAATCTATCTCGTCAACTGGCGAGCCGAAGAGTATATGAGTTGGCTGACGGAATAGATCAGCGCCTGTTCTCCTGCAATATCATCACAGATTTTGGATTCGCGAATACTATGGGATATGCAGAAATAAAAACGCGCCGGATGTTTTCACCCGGCGCGTTTGACTAGTCCATTCAAGATCTTAAAGACTACTTCGTATTTGTTACTCTTAGATTCGGTTTCGCCGCTGCTTTCCGCTCGTACTTGCGGAACCAGGTCATTGTCTTTTCATCCAAAGGAATTCCTCCCATAATCTTGTTGGTGAGAGAAATAAATTCGAATAGCTTGCCCTTCCCAAGGCACGGACCAAAAATTTCCACATCACCATCTGACTTTGCAATCTCTAATCGAAAGTAGAGTAGTTTTTGAAACACTGCCTGTAATCCTTGAATGGACTCATAAGGAACAAACACTTCTGCTGTTCCCAAGTGCTGCACTCGCACTATCACCAGTCCTTCACGATAGACTTTCATTCGCGTACGCGCCATGCGATTGACGGTCCAGAGAATAAGAATAGCAGCGACAACGCGCCAGACAGCTCGGCCTCCAAGCTCCCCGTTTTCCAAGTATACCAGAACCGAAGCAACCAAGATTATGACTGCCAGCACACTGAAGGCAATCACGAACCATAATGGTGCCGGCCTCAATGTCCAGATCGGAGGCCCCAGCGTTCGAATTTTGAAATCTTGTGATTGATGCATTCAGTTTCCCCTATATCTTAAACTGGGAAACATGCACCAACTTGTCAAGTACAATTGTCCGCGAATTCGGACTGGCAAAGATCCGACAAATGAAAAGGCGCCCGAAGATCGAGCGCCACAAAAATTGGGCCGCGTTTCCGCGACCATGTATTGAATTCGCCTACTTCGCAGCCGCTTTCGTGTAGTTCAACTGCCCTCCGGCGAGCAGGATATCAGTCTGGCGCGGTGACAGATCGAACTGGGCCTCGAAAGTGTAGCCCTGCGTCGCGTTCTTGACGGTCAAGCGATTGCCCGCTTTAAGAGCCTTGCGGACATCGGTAATCTCCAGGACGTCCTCCTGCTTGATCTTGTCATAGTCGGCCGAATTGACAAAGGTCATCGGCAGGATACCGAAATTGACCAGATTCGTCTTGTGTATGCGCGCAAAGCTCTTGGCGATCACGAACTGCATGCCGAGATACATTGGAGCGAGTGCGGCGTGTTCACGCGATGAACCCTGCCCGTAATTCTCGCCGCCGATAATCGTGAATGTGCCGGCCTCTTTGGCGCGCTTGGCGAAGTCCTTGTCGACCTGGAAGAATACAAACTCCGAGATCGCCGGGATATTCGAGCGCAGAGGGAGAACTTTGGCGCCGGCAGGCATGATATGGTCGGTAGTAATATTGTCGCCGAGCTTGAGCAGAGCCTTGCCGCCAATCTTGTCGGTGATTGCGGTGCGCAACGGCAACGCTTTGATATTGGGTCCGCGCAGAATTTCGGGACGGTCGCCGTTCTTGGCCGGAGCCAGAACGCCGCGGTCGTCGATATAGAATTTCGGCGGCAGATCCAATTTCGGTTGCGGACCGAGATCGCGCGGGTCGGTGATGACACCTTTGAGCGCAGTCGCGGCGCAGGTTTCCGGCGAAGCGAGATAGACATAAGAATCCTTGGTGCCCGAGCGACCTTCGAAGTTGCGATTGAAGGAGCGGACCGATTTGGCGCCTGATGACGGAGCTTGGCCCATGCCGATGCAGGGACCGCAGGCGGATTCGAGAATGCGCGCGCCGGACTGGATGACCTTGGCAAGCGCGCCGGAAGTGGCAACCATCGTATAGACCTGCTTGGAGCCGGGCGTTACGGTGAGGTCGAGTTCCGGAAAGACCTGCTTGCCGTCAAGGATGGCAGCGGTGATTTCCAGGTCGTACAGCGACGAGTTGGTACAGGAGCCGATGCAAACCTGTTGGACTTTGGTGCCGGCAACTTGGCGAACCGGAACGACGTTGTCTGGCGAATGCGGTTGGGCAATCAGCGGTTCGAGTTTGTTCAGATCGATTTCGATCACCTTGTCGTAGGTCGCACCCGGATCGGCAGAGAGCGGTTTCCAATCCTTCTCACGGCCCTGCGCAACGAGATATTCCTTGGTGTTTTCGTCGGACGGAAAGATCGAACAAGTCGCGCCAAGTTCAGCGCCCATATTGGTGATGGTCGAACGCTGGGTCAGTGTCAGCGACTTGACACCTTCGCCGTGATACTCGATCACGTTACCGACACCGCCTTTGACGGTGAGGATACGAAGCACTTCAAGGATGACGTCTTTGCCTGAAACCCAGGGTTGGAGTTTGCCCGTGAGGTGCACACCGACAACACGCGGGCACGGCAAATAGAATGCGCCGCCGCCCATGGCAACTGCGACATCCAATCCGCCGGCACCCATGGCGATCATGGCGAGTGCGCCATTGGTCGGAGTGTGCGAGTCGGAGCCAAGCAGGGTCAGGCCCGGTTTGCCGAAGCGTTCGAGGTGAACCTGATGACAGATGCCGTTGCCGGGTTTGGAGAAGAAAACACCGTAGTTGGCCGCGACCGACTGCAGGTAGCGGTGATCATCGGCGTTTTCGAAACCGGCCTGAAGCATATTGTGGTCGACGTACGAGACCGAGATTTGCGTCTTGACGCGATCAAGACCCAATGCTTCAAATTGCAGGTAGGCCATCGTGCCGGTGGCATCCTGCGTGAGGGTTTGATCGATGCGAATACCGATTTCGGTACCGACTTTGAGTTCACCATCAACGAGGTGTTCTTTTAGAATTTTATGGGTAAGATTATCAGCCACTGAAGTCCTCCGTGGGAAAAAACAAGCACTATCTTGTCGTATATAAATACTTATTTCGCCCTGGGGTCAATGGATTTTAGTTGGGAAATTGCTGGCTGAAACCGTACCAAGACAGGACGAAGTTAATCAATCGAATCTATTGCCGACATGTAACGTATGACTATGTCTTCCATTGCCTTCCAAGGCGACCGGGGATCGTTTTCGGAAGAAGCGGCCCGCAAGTTTTTCGGCGTTGAAATCACTCCGGACCCGAAACAGACTTTTCCCGAAGTCTTCGCTGCTGTCGAAACTGGACAGGCAACGCATGGCGTCATACCGGTTGAAAACTCCCTGGTCGGGAGCATCCACCAAAACTACGATCTATTGCTGCGACACAATCTTAAGATTGTCGGCGAGCAGAATCAGCGGATAGTGCATCACTTAATTGTCTGCCCGGGAGTTAAGATTGAAGAGTTGACCTCGATCCACTCGCATCCAGTAGCGCTTGACCAATGCAAGGATTTCCTCAAGAGGCATCATCGAGCGCAAGCGATTGTCGAATATGACACCGCCGGGTCGGTGCGACTTATTAAGGAAAAGAAAATGCTCACCGCCGGTGCAATTGCTGGTTCATACGCCGCCGAATTGTACGAGATGGAAATTGTAGCATCGGCGATTCAGGATGAGCCGGACAACTACACGCGATTTTTGGTCTTATCCAAGAATCCGGCAGAGCGAACCGGCCGGAGCAAAACCTCGATTGTATTTGCGCTGAAAAATATCCCCGGCGTTCTTTTCAAGGCGCTGTCGGTGTTTGCGCTGCGAGATCTGGACTTGACCAAGATCGAATCGCGGCCGCTGCGGAAGAAAGCGTGGGAATATTACTTCTATCTCGATTTCATCGGGCATATCGACGACGAAGCTGCCAAGAATGCTATTGCGCATTTGCGCGAGATCACGACGTTTTTGAAGATTCTCGGTTCGTATCCGATGTCGGAGTAGACGAGGCGCAGGGGCCACACGCTCGCCTTTCTTCCCTCTCCGAGGTGAAGAGGGAAGGAAGCAAAGCTGCGTAGACGTCGTGATTACTTACATCGAAGCGCTGGGATCAGGCTGCATAACTCCGAAAATATTGCCTTCGGTATCTTTGAAATAAGCCAGCCAGCCGACGCCGGGAATCGGCATCTTGGGCACGACAATAGTACCGCCGGCTTTGGTGATCTGCTCGATTGACTTGTCGATGGACTCGATGCCGATGGTGTTGTACACATTCCCCATCGGATCGCGGCGTTTCATCATCCCGCCATCGATACCGGGGCAACTGGTATCACCGGTCGAGATCAGCCAGTAATCCATTGGCCCTTCCCACTTATTGAATTTCCAGCCAAAGACATCGGTGTAGAACTTGCTCGCGCGATTGGGGTCATCAACGTGAATTTCAAAGTGTACGACACGGGACATGGACAATTCTCCTGCTTAGGATTGTAGTTAATATGGATTTATTTAGTTCTAACTTGGAGGACCGACTCGCGTCCGTCAATCACATTTTCAGACGACGGAACGCGCTTTTTGTTCAGACGCCAAATGCAGAAAGGCCGGTTAGGTGAGTATGGCCTTGCATTCGGGGTTGAAGAGCACCCAAAAGGCATAAACGCCAAGTGCCGTACCCAACGGCGGATTGATGACGTTGAAAACCGCCATAATCAAAACAACGACCCGTCCCCATTGCGTCTTGCGCAACAGACCCCAGCCGCCGATGATTTCGGGAATGCCGGTCAGGAAGCAAAACGCGCCAACCGCAATGCCGATGATTGACAGGACAGCAAAGGCTTCCTCATTGCCGGTGAGAAATCCGCCGCCGAGGAATAGGCCAAAGATGATCAACCCAAATACAATAGACAGGATTCCCCAGATGATGAAGAGAATCCCCAGCAAACGAACATGATTTTCCAATTATACTCCTCCACTCCGCAAGCCGTGATGAGGCCCGTAATCATAAAGACGGACTTTCCAACGGCAAGTTGCAGGATAGTTTAATCCGCGTGTCGCTTTTCTCCGCTTGTCTCTGAACATAGATTTTTTGAATATTAGTTCCTACAGCGGCTTTGTAGGGCAGTTCAACAAACACCCGAGTAGTTCGTAATACCAAAGTGCCTTACGGCGCCGGAATTTTGTTTATTCAGAAAGGAATTCGCGATGAAAAGTTTCATACTCGCCCTGATGATATTTGCAGTTGGAGAGAGTTCTGTTATGACAATTCACGCAATGACGCCCCAAGAAGCTGCAAAGCAGATTGCCGAGACAGAGTGGGCGTTCGCCAAGAAGGCATCGGACACGACGATGACGATTGCATTTCTTGAGTATCTCCACGATGAGGCGGTGGTCTTTCGCCCCGAACCTGTCAATGGAAAACTCTGGTACTCGAGCAGACCGCCCAGTTCGGCACAACTTAAGTGGTGGCCGATTTATGTGATTGCATCGTCTACCGGAGATATGGGACTTTCGACCGGACCTTATGAATTCAGGACCGAAAACTCCGACACGGTACCGGTCTATCATGGTCACTTCGTCTCGATTTGGCAGCGTCAAGCCGACGGCAAGTACAAGGTGATGGCCGATCTGGGCAATAGTCACGACAAGCCGGAAGCAAGAATCACCGAGCTAACGATCGGCAATGCCAACTCGACGACGGTGCCGAAGAAGTCAGGTTTAGCGATTCCCGCTTCAGAAGAGACACTGGTGCAGGCAGAATCCTTGTATTCGGCAACTTCATCAACAGAAGGGGCGCTGGTGGGATTTGAGAGATATTTCGGCGACGAAGTCCGGGTTTATCGCGATGGTGATTATCCGTTTATAGGTAAGGCCAGTGCGGCATCGATGTATCGTGATTCAAGCTTGATGATATCATCGCAAACGAGCTTCAGCAGTGTTTCCCAAGGCGACGACTTCGGATACACCTATGGCGTTGCTAAACAATGGAGCCGGAAGACTTCGCCGACAACCGGTGTGAAGTTGAGCTATTTGCGCGTTTGGCAGCGCGCCGCCGACGGCCACTGGAAGGTCGCACTGGACATCGCTTTACCGATGTCCAATTGATTGCCGGAACCTTTGCCCCGGCTCGTTCGTTTCATCCTAAAGTATGAAACGCGAGCGACTTCTTCTATTCACCCTGGCAGCGATCAATTTCACGCACATCGTCGACTTCATGATCATGATGCCGCTTGGCCCGCAGTTAATGCGGCTGTTCGATATTTCCCCACAGCAATTTTCGGCATTGGTATCCACCTACACGTTTAGCGCTGGAGTATCGAGCTTCATCGGCGCCTTCGTGCTGGATCGTTTTGACCGCAAGAAAACTCTAGCCATAGCCTATGTCGGATTTGTGATCGGGACATTCGCGTGTGCGCTCGCCCCGAACTATCAGCTGCTCTTGTCGGCACGAATCGTCACCGGCGCTTTCGGCGGTATCCTGTCGGCACTGATATTGTCAATCGTTGGTGACGTCATTCCGGAATTCCGGCGTGCGACGGCCATCGGAATCGTGATGGGTGCGTTCTCGGTCGCTTCAGTAGTCGGCGTACCGTTTGGGTTATTCATTGCCAACCAGTACTCGTGGCATGCGCCGTTTATTTTCCTGGGGATTCTTAGTACGGCGGTGTTGGGACTGATTGTAGTGGCGGTTCCGCAATTGCGTTCACACATGTTACATAACATACCGCACCCCAGTCCGATTAAGGTACTGACCAATTTGGCGCGTAACGGCAATCAGCTCTCGGCATTATGGTTCACCATCATGCTGGTGTTGGGCCATTTTACGATTATACCGTTCTTGAGTCCTTATATGGTGGCTAATGTTGGATTTAGCGAGTCCGACTTGACGTACATCTATTTGCTGGGCGGCGCAGTGACAATATTCACTTCGCCGATGATTGGCAGGCTGGCGGATCGAATCGGCAAGCCGCGCGTGTTTATGATGTTTGCGCTGTTGACTCTGATACCGGTGTTTACACTGACGAATCTTCCCAAGACCGCCCTGCCACTGGCTCTTTTGGTCACGACAGTTTTCTTTGTGACGTCAAGTGGACGCTGGGTTCCGGCGACGACAATGATAACTTCGACAGTGACCCCGCAAAGTCGCGGTAGTTTTATGAGCATTAACTCGTCAGTACAACAGATCACTGCCGGCATAGCGGCTTCAATTGCGGGTGTGATTGTTACAAAGGACGCATCAGGTGCACTGGTGAATTATCAGTACGTCGGCTACCTGGCAATTGTCGTTTCATTGCTTGGGATATTGGTGTCGCGAAGACTGCGGACGATAAGTTAGACTGCGCTCGACTTTCGATTAACCATCAGTTCGTTTGAGAATCATTACACCAACTGTAAAGCCGATAGCCCCGATTGCGAGCAAAATGCCGAGTGGCTGAAGTAACTCGGCAAAGCCAAAACCACGCCAAATAGCTCCTTCCGCAGCGAGGACGCTCCACTTGACCGGACTGAAATGGCTTACGGTCACCATCCAGGATGGCATCATCATC
>CAUJJY010000123.1 GCA_963205155.1 Candidatus Zixiibacteriota bacterium
CTTGGTCAGCTCCTCAAGTGCGCCATTCAAGATTATTGAGGAAGGCGCCAATGACTCGGCGCTAAAGTTGCGCATCACCCAGGCTGATTTCTTTGACCTCCGAATCGGACCAGCCGAACGGTCTCTGGATATTCAGGTAACGGCAGGGGAGACTATTCTCCTGCGAATGGAGCGTTTCTCGAGTGCGGCGCCGGAATCTCGTTTTCTGATCGGTACCGCATCCGGAGATATCGAGACCGCGTACCCAGATGTGGTTATGTACCGCGGAGCGATTGAAGGCGAATCAAATTCCCATGCTTATTTGGCTTTCTCGTCGACAGGTATGGCTTCGGGGTACCTGCGTGCAGGCAACGGCGAGACATTCTATATTGCGCAGACGCCACAAGAAGCCGTGAAGGGTTGGAATGGTAATATCATCATCCATTCGCAAGCGGGCGGCATTGATCTGCCGGATGGTGTCGTAACCTGTGGTGTCGAACCACCGGCCGGCTTTGATCCTCATCGGTCGGCCAAGCGCATGGCATTTGCCGGTCAGGGAATGCGCATGGCGAAGATTGCCATCGACTCTGATCAAGAGTACTTCCAAATCTTCAACGACTTGTCGTCAGCCCAGAGTTATGCGCTCATAGTCATGGGCGCCGTCAGCGACATTTATATTCGTGACTTCAACATGAAGATGCTCGTCAGCTATGTTCGTATCTGGCCATCCGGTGGTGAACCGTTCGAAGCTGACAATCTTGGTGGATTTCGTACCCACTGGGAATCGACGGAAGACCCCTCGCCGTTTAATTATGTGCACTTATTCAGCGGTCGGCGCGATCTGTCCTATGGTGGTGTTGCATACGTCGGTGGAACCTGTTCGGGCAGCGCTACCTACGGAATCAGTGGATTTCTCAATGGCAGTTTTCCAACGCCGTTCAATGCTCCCAGCAACTCCAATTGGGACGTGATTGTTGTTGCCCATGAGATGGGCCATAATTCCGGCACATTCCACACCCATGATGGTTACACCCCGACAATCGATGACTGCGGCAATGGCACACCCTCGCGCGGATCGATCATGAGCTATTGCCATACTTTTGCCGGTTACACCGCCAATACCGATCTCTGGATGCACTCGATAGTCGAGGAGGTTGTCGAGGCGGAGTTTGATGCGCTTAACTGCTATGATTACGACTGCAACAACAACGGGATCGCCGACGATCAGGATATTCTGGGTGGCAGTTCGCAGGACACCAATCTTGATGGTGTCCCTGACGAGTGTCAGGACTGCAACGCGAACTCGATTCTTGATCCGGTGGAAATCGCGGGTGGCACCCCTGATCTCGATGCCAACGGCATTCCTGACGCGTGCGAGGCTGACTGCAATAACAACAATCGGCCGGATCACTACGACATCTTTCTGGGGTCGTCTTCCGATGCCGACGGCAATAATGTTCCTGATGAATGTGATCCCGACTGTAATAACAACAACGAAAATGACTGGGTCGATGTCGAAAGCGGTACATCAGACGATTTCGACCGCAACGCTGTTCCCGACGAATGTCAGGACTGCAACAACAACGGAACGACAGACTGGATTGACCTAAAGCGGCAGTACAATCTGTTTGTTGCTGATCAAGTTCAGCGCATTCGCGAATTCCATCAAGCCAGTGGATATCCGGTGCGAGATATTTTCCTTGGTGTCGCAACGGCGCCCTACGACGCAGTCTTCAATTTCGATAACCGTCTGTGGGTGTCTGATTTTTCCGGCAATCGTATTTTGCGCGTAGACGTAGACAGCGCCACGATTTCAACATTTGTGAGCGCCGGGCTCGGATCCTTGAGCGCTCCGACATTCATGACTGTGCGACCATCAAACGGCAACCTGATTGTCTCCTCAAGCGGCAATACCCGCGTCATCGAGTACAACCAGTCTACCGGCGCGGTCGTAGCGACCTTGGTGACGCCATCCCACCCGGGCGGTTTGACACAGCCTTACGGTGTACTGATCAGCCCGAGCGGTACACTTGTCGTTGCCAGCAGCGGCAATAACTCGGTTATTGAATACAACGGCACGACGGGAGCCTACATCCGGGTGCTGGTAACCTCCGGCTCCGGCGGTTTGAGCCAGCCGCGCGGAATGGCATTCTTGCCGAATGGCGATTTGCTTGTTACAAGCTTTGGCACGAATCAGGTTTTGAAGTATAACGGCAGTACCGGCGCATTTATCGGAGAATTCAACGATCTGCAAATGCCGACAAGCCCATTTGGCATTAAGGTTGGACCAAATGGGAACGTCTTTGTCTCGGAAAATTCACTTGGCGGAAGTACGCCGAGGATCATCGAGTTTCTGCCGAATGGACGGTATTTCCGGCGGTTTGTGCGTGGTGGGAATTCGGGTCTGGTGAATCCGGCAGGATTTGCTTTCCGGTCGGGGTCGAGTCTTGACTGCAATCGCAACAACCGTCTCGATGTTTGCGACATTGCCACCTTTGCTTCAATCGACATGAACTTGAATGGAACTCCTGATGAGTGCGAGACTGCTGACGGCGATGGTGACGGTATTGTCGACGGTCTCGACAATTGTCCGGCAATTGCCAATGCCAGTCAACAGGATCTCGATTTTGATGGCGTGGGCGATCCGTGCGACAATTGCGAAACGGTACAGAATCAAAACCAGGTCGATACGGATGGTGACAATATTGGTGATGCCTGCGACAACTGCCCGACAGTAAGTAATCCTCTCCAGGAGAATGCCGACGGCGACTTGCAGGGGGACGCCTGCGATCTCTGCGTCGGTTCGAATGATGTGGACAACGATGGAATCTGCAGCGACATCGACAATTGCCCGTCTGTTGCCAATCCGGATCAGACTGATTCCGACAACGATGGCGCCGGTGATGTCTGCGACATCTGCCCGCTGGACAATCTCAATGATGTTGATGGCGACGGTGTCTGCGGAAATATTGACAATTGTCCTTCGATATTGAACCCCAGCCAGGTCGATGTGGACGATGACGGTGTCGGCGATCTGTGCGACAACTGCCCCAATGATGCTAATCCAGGACAGGAGGACGCAAACAGCAACGGTGTTGGCGATGTTTGCGAGGCACTCTGCGGCGACGTGGATGAGGGCGGTAGCGTCACTATCTCGGACGTCGTCTTCTTGATCAATTACATCTTTGGCGGCGGTCCAGCTCCGAATCCACAGGTTGCCGATGTCGACTGCAGCAACTCGATCACAATCTCGGACGTTGTCTACTTGATCAACTATATTTTTGGCGGTGGCGCGAACCCGTGTGCAGCGTGTCCGTAGGACATAGGATTTGAATTCGAATAAACTACTCATGGGCGGCGCACAGTGCCGCCCATCTGTTTTTGCAGAACGCCTATCGTTCCGAAGAGCAAATGCGCAAGTTTCCTAAGAAGACCGGAATGCCAATGCGACGCGGTCAGCGATCGCTGCGACCCAAGTTGGCCGCTCCGTCGGTTTCAACCAAATCGGGTCGTCCGGTGCGATCGCGACTGGAGAAATGCTGTGCCGAATATCTTGCGGAAAGAGGGGTCAAATTCGTATATGAGCCGCTGTTGCTTCTCTCAGGCAGACAGTATCGCCCCGATTTCTATCTTCCCGAGTTAAGTCTATTCATCGAAATCTGCGGATTCACACATATGCCCTTTTATCGCGATCGCATCGAGTTGAAGCAGAAAGTTTATGCGGCACAAGGGCTGCGCTGTGCCTTTATTGTGTCCCGCGACGAAAAATCGCTTAAAGAGCAACTCGCGGCCGTTCTGGAGCAATATGCGCCTGCGCCATTATCCTAAGAAATCTTCAACAGTCGATTGAACAACGCATCTTCTCGCCCGTACTTACGTAAGTACTTACATATATCAGTTCATGTTTGGAGTCGGGTCCACTTTCATCGAAGAGAAGAGGAGATCGCTGTGGCTCGTTTGTTATCAGTTCTTTGGTTATTCGCGGCGGTTTCGTTTGCGACCCCGCTTGGGGCGGCTATCCGGGCAGTGCCGGGCAGCTACTCGACAATTCAGGCGGCGATTGACGCCTGCTCGTTTCAAGACACTGTCATAGTTTCTGATGGCTACTACTACGAAAACATAAATTTTCGGGGAAAACTGATCATCGTGGCCAGTGAGTACTTATTGGACGGAAATCCCACTCACATACTCAACACGACGATTGACGGCAGTCAACCGGTGTACCCCGACACGGGCAGTGTTGTGATTATCGGATCGGGAGAGTTGGACGGAACCGCGCTGATCGGATTCACGATCACCGGCGGTACCGGTACGCCATGGTTCGACATTTCGGATAGTCAAACCTATAATGAAGGCGGTGGCGTTCTGCTCGAGTCGAATGCGACCGTGATGTATAATCTGATTGTCTACAATGAAGCGATTCGCAAACCGGCCGGAACGACCGAAGCGGGAGGCGGCGGAATTCGAGCAGGATTCGGATCGCCGAAGATTCGCAACAATGCAATCATGTGGAACAAGGGACGTTACGGCGGAGGACTGGTTTGTTTTCACGTTGACGCCTTGATTCAAAACAATGTCTTCTTCCGCAACTCCGGGGGTGAGGCTTTTGGCGGGGCGGGCGTCTGGATCTGGAACAACCCTGTTCAGTCAATACTCGAGAACAATACTATCGTCTACAATAATTCGGCTACGACTGGTGGCGGGTTATCAGTTCAGGGGACGACAGTCTTGGCCAG
>CAUJJY010000124.1 GCA_963205155.1 Candidatus Zixiibacteriota bacterium
CATTTGTAACAGTCGTTGGTTCGCTCGCCGTGTTGTTTGTGGATTGCTTCAGACAAGGAAGGCACTCCCGGCTGACCGGGTGTTCCGAGTGCGTTGGAAGAGTGGCAACTGGCGCAAAGGATCGGCGTATTGTTAGGATCAAAGCCGCCTTCAGTCTCGTGTTCATCTAAGATGTCTTGTTCACTACTATGGCATCCGGAACTGACACAATTGATTTCGTTCGAAACCGGAACCACCGGTGGAGCCGTGGCGAGAAGTTCATCGGACGAATTGTACAGCTTAAGCAATCCGAGTTGGAAGGGATCTTCGGTCAACAGATTGGCATCGGTATAGGGAGTAATCGGAATTCCGGTGACATAGAAGTAATTCTCGGTAGTCGACATCGTCCCGCTAAGTCCGTTTCCAGTCAGTCCGATGTTTGGAGCCAGATTGACGCCAAATATCTGGTCTTCCCAATCCCAGAAATTCGTTTTCCCCACAGAATAGGTATTTCCTGGAATCTCATAGGTAACGTGGAAATTGATCGTCTCCACGACAGGCAAGTGAGTCGCATCACCAATGCGAATCACTTGTGCCCTCACATTGTTGAAAGGTGGCAGGACGACAAGTTTCGAGAAGTCCTGATTGCTACAGTGCATCCCCAAATCGTTCCATCCAATGATTATGTGCGATTGGGCAAATGACAAATCTGCAACGCACAGAACAAGCAGAGCCATTATGGCCATTCGTGATTTCATATTTTCCTTCTGTGGATTGAGTTAGTAATTCTTAACATAGCATAATCGCCCTATTTGTCAACACAATTTTACGAAATTGTCACGATAACGGACAAACGATGCCCACATTGGATTCGGTAATTAGGCCAAGAGGGTTTGGGAGTTTCTCTGGCAGGACAAAGCTATCTGTTAGATAATCTGATTGGGGTCGTTGGCGACAGCGGGCTTGCTTCCGGGTGTGACTTTGTCCCTCATCTTGCGGAGGATGTCCTTGATTCGTTCTTTGTCCTCCGGTTCGACGATGCGCAGCCAATTCACGAGCGCCAAAAACGCGAGCAGCAATGGCAACTTAACGATGCCAATGACGACAAGATACAGCCAAGGATATGACATCTGCCCGATCATGCGCCATTCGCTGAAGTATTTCAGTTCGTTATGTTCGATGACGTAGTTGGCAATATAGAGTCCCGCCGCGATTACGAGCATGTTGGTAAATTTGCCCAACTCATATCTCATTGGATAAACGCGGATCGAGATGTACCAATTTATTAGTGCAAGTACGAAATATGTACCGACGGCTGCCCACGCCGCGCCCATGCCGCAATAGTTCGGTATTAGCGCAAAGTAGAGACCGATGCAAACAGCAGTCGTGACGCCGTGCCAGATCTTCAGATGAGTTTTCTTGGTGTAGTAGATTCCGCCGTCAACGAATCCGGAGAAGCCCTGGAAGAGGTATGCCAACACGATCAGTGGTACGATGACATAGCATGCCTGATAGTCAGGGCCAACGAGAACCCAGACCAATTCACGCGCGTAGATGCTCAACGCCAGACCGGCGGCACAGTAGGCAAGCAGCGAGTAGGTTGTGAGCCGCGCCAACTGCCTTGGACCATCGGGGCTGCGCAGTTGTTCGACCATGCGCGGACTCCACGCGCGCAAAATCGGGCTGAAGATGAGAACGCTCAAGACCTGCGCTATACGATAACCTGCCGAGTAGACACCTACTTCGGATTTGCCGCAATATTCGTTGAGAACAAAGCGGTCGCCGGAAGCGATGACGAATGAGTAGAGTCCCAGGAACGAAAATGACCAAGTGAATTTCAGAATTTGGCCGGTGAGATGACGGTCCAGGACACGGGCTGACTTCCAGAAGACCCATAAGCCGATGGTCAATGAGAAGACCGCCACACTGACAATCTGCGCCCACAACACCGCGGCAACTTTGTCATCCATCATTGTCAGGAAAGCAATGTTCAGCAGCAGGGTGGTCGCAAACCGCGATGTCGAGATGATGATGTATTTCTTTGGCTGTTCGGTGGCTTGATAGTAGAGGAACGGGACGACGAAGCTCATGTCGAGAACATAGCGTACGGCGACAAGGATGATGTAAAGGCCGAAGTCGGGCGAGTCGAAGAGCAATTGTGAAAGCGGAACTCGCAGAATGGTCATTGCGACTGCCACGACAAGGGCGATTGCCACGACCACGTACATCGAGGTCGAGGTAACGCGCTGGCGGTAATCTTCGTCAGGCTTGTCGCGGAAGAAACGGATATAGGTGATACCGTACTGCGTGAGAAGCAATAGTGAGACGATTTCGATCGTGCGGTTGAGGATTTCCAAAGTGCCGTACTGGTCGGTCGGCATCAAGCGGCTGTAGATCGGCAGTAGGATGAAGCCGATGCCGTAGTTCAGGGCAAGCCCGGAGCCGTAAATCAGGATCTGCGAGAAGAATGAGGCGGGCTTATTCGTCGCCATTGGCCTCCGCTTCTTCTTGAGGGGCCTTTTTCGCTTTCATGCGTTCCAGCGCGGGAAAAACGCGGGACTTGAGTTGATACAGCAGGCGCGACTTGAGTCCCGAGTGGAATATCCAGAACTGCGAATGCGGACGGAGTTTCTTTGTCCAGAAAAGTTTGTAATCGTAGATCGTTCCGGCAAAATCGTAGGTGCTCATACCGCGCTGACAAAGTCTTTCCAGCACCAGTGAGCGCAAGACGGTGCCGGGCGAAGACTGGCGGAACTCGGGATCGTAGTCGGCGGCAATCGGAAGGACATAGCCATTCGATTCGAAGGCGTATTCGAAAGCGGCATAGCGCTCCCCGATTTTCAGCAGCCAGATATTGATCCAGCCGTTGGCGATGGCGGCCTCGGTGATGAGATCGTAAAACTGGGTGCGTTGCTCGCTGCCGCCCATGTCGGCCCCCTGTTGTCCCTTCCAACTGACTTTGCTGATGTCGTAGCAGTGCTGTAATGCGGCGCGGACATCACCGGAGGAGACGCATTCAACGAGTTCGAACGAGGCTTCTTTGGACAAACGCGTTTTGGCGCGGTTGAGATTGCGGCGAAGATTTCGTCCGAAACCGCCCAGCACAGCTTCCCAACCGACGGTCAAGTTTAGATAGGGAGAGATGCGTTCTGGCAATTCGACGAAACGCGTGTTGCGTTCGCGCAGCAAGGAGAGCCATTCGTCATAGCCGGTATTTCCCTGTTCGAAGTTTGCGAGCACGGCGAGATCCCAGCGTGATGAGTGCTTGAACACCTCTTCCCAGAGGATGGCGAGATTGGTGGCGGAGTTTTCGGGATTGAGAAAACTCGAGCGCGGGGTGATGCCGTTTTCGATGAAGCGGAGTGTGCGCTGGCGGACGCCCTTGATGCGCATCGGGACAATCATCAGAGGGAGTATTGCTTCAGAGCGACCTTCATTGGTGAGTGTGACTACGAACATTTGGGCGTTGGCGCCAAAAGCCTGCCACCAGCAATCATACCATTCGTGGCGTTGCCAAACGCCAGGACTGGGGCATTGTTCGAGCAGTCGGTTCCATTCAGACGAGAGGGCGCGAAATTCTCGATAGTCGCTGATGATTTTGATTTCAGCGGTCATATGGTAGTTCCGGAGGTGGGAGTGCAATCGCGATACATCAGATCACTCTGGTCGTTGACGACGGGTTTCCGAAAACAACAGTCAAGCGTCTGACTGGATGTGGCCATTTCATGTAGAAGATGAATTTTATCCCGAAGACTGACAACAGGACACTTTCACCGATGACTTTGTTTCCGAGCTTCAAGGTTGCCACCAGCGAAGGATGATTGAACACGCTGATGACACCGTAGACTGATGTTTTGCCCTCGGTGCTATAGGAGTCATACAGTAGAGCAGAGCAGCCGCTAAAAAGGCCTTTCTGTCTTTCCTCGGGAAGGGTGAAAGAATTGTACTTATAAAACGCAGTGTCGCCGGTGTCGATAATTGTCCCTGCTTCATGGATGTAGAATCTGCCCGTCGCGGTCCATAACATCGACAGGATCTTTCCATCACGTTCGGCGATGGCACAGCGGTCACCTAAAGCAAGCCGCTCGCGCACAACTTGCGGCGAGATACGAACAGGGCGCAAGTTCTCGGCATCCTGCGGACCGGCCAAACGAAAATTGACGTCGCTTGGAGTGTTTGCCGTCACGTGCAGATTGTCGGCAGAGACCAAGTAGGCGTTCTCGAATCGCAGTATCCAGTCGGGAAATCGCCAACAGATCGCCCGGACAAGAAAGCGCCACCCGAATTGGGCGATTCCCTCTCGAAATTTGTGAAAGTTAGTCACGTCTGACAACTATAAGAAAGCAAAAGCATTTTCACAAATAGCATCGGCAATTTTGGTCCACAGCTCCATGTGATGCAAGCAGGGTTGATTTATCGAGGCAAGTTCGCGCGGTATGGCTTGATAATGTAATTACGGTAGTTTTCGGGGTTTCCGGATTCGCCGGCTTCGGCAGCTTTGATGATATTGTAAGCTTCGCGGGCGGTGACGTAATGGAGGACGTATTTCTTGCCGTCATTGTAACGGTTTTCCAGAGTCGAGAGCATATTGTCAAATGGATCGCCGAGTACCTGCGGCCAATCGGCCCGATGGCAGCCGTGCGAATGCAATTTGACGAAAACCCAATCGGGCTTGCCGGCGACATGAACATTTGCCTGCAACCACAAACGGACACGGTCTTCATAGAGGGGAGAAGCGGTAGAAATATCACCATGTTCAATGGTCGGATGTGATCGATACCGCCAGTCAAACCAGTCAATGAGCAGTGGCCCCTGAAGCATGAGCAAGTCGCCCGACGGTTTACCGCGGAACTGAACGAGTTCGCCGCGATCATAGGATTTTGGCCGCTCCGGGTCATCGGTTGCATAGTAAATCGAATTGATTTGTCTGGGCTGTGCTGGCGACCAAAGGGCGGGAAAGGTGCAATCGATAAAACAGCCGAGCGATTTCAATATCTGGATTTCGTCATTCACACCGCAAGGATTGGGATTCCATCCGGAGCATCCGTTGTCGAGCGCCCAATCGCCATGGACAAATGCGAAGCGGGTTTGCGCCGGGTCATCAATGGTCTGACATATCCCATACCGGGCGAAATTCTCCAAGCCCTCGACATACTTCTTAGTGACGCTTTCCGAGGTATCGTTCAGGTGATGGAGGTGCAGTTCTATTTCCGCCATGCCGTCTCGGCATAGCGGCAGCGCCATTTCAATTTGACTATCGCGAAACTGTTCGATGGGGTAATGCAGGGTGCGCTTCGGATGGTTACCA
>CAUJJY010000125.1 GCA_963205155.1 Candidatus Zixiibacteriota bacterium
TACGAACACGCCCACGAATCGCCGCGCACCATGACCACGCCGCTGATCGTGCTGGGTGTTCTCTCGGTCTGCGCCGGTTGGGTAGCAATTCCGTGGCTCTCCCATGGCTACTCGTCGTTTGCTTATCTCCATGAACCACACCACGCCGAAGCACACATCAGCATCATGCTGATTTCGACGCTGGTAGCATTCTCCGGTATCGGGCTTGCCTATCTGATGTACATCAAGAAAGCGATCTCGCCCCAGGCGCTGGGAACCAAATTCAAGGGAATTTACACGCTGCTGTACAACAAGTGGTATTTTGATGAAATCTATGATGCCGCCATTATCAAGCCGACACTTGCATTCACCAATGTATTGTGGTCGTTTGATAACGGTGTCATCGATTGGATTGTTAACGCCTTTGGCAGATTCACGGTTTGGCTGTCGACGGTCAAGAACTGGATCGACGTGCACATCGTCGACGGCGCGGTCAACGGCCTTGGTTATACCATCTGGGCGACCGGTGCCCTGTTGCGTCAGTTCCAAACCGGCAAAGTACAGTTGTATGGCTTCTTTATCATATTCGGCATCGTGTTGATGCTCATAGTGACTCGAGTTGTATAGTCTGCTTCAGGCAGGAGTATAAATATGGACTTTCCGATTTTAAGTGTCATGATCTTCACCCCGCTCATCGGCATGCTCATTGTCATGCTGATGAACAAGGAGAAGACCGAACTGATCAAGTACACCTCCGTAGCGGTCAGCATCATTCCGCTGATCCTGTCGGTGATGTTGTGGTTCGGCTACGACTCATCGACGGCGGCGATGCAGTTCACTGAACGCTATGAGTGGATTCCGACGCTGTCGATTCAGTATTTCCTCGGCGTTGACGGCTTGTCCGTGCCGATGCTGTTCCTGACTGCGTTGCTGTCGACGATTTCGCTGATCGTATCGTTCCACATCAAGATCCGCGTCAAGGAGTACTTCGCGTTCTTCTTGTTGCTTGAAGCCGGAATGATCGGCGTGTTTGCCGCGCTTGATTTCTTCCTGTTCTACGTTTTCTGGGAAGTGATGCTGGTGCCGATGTATTTCCTTATCGGAATCTGGGGCGGTCCGCGCAAGGAATATGCCGCCATCAAGTTCTTCCTGTACACACTCTTCGGATCAATCTTCATGCTGGTCGGAATTCTGATTCTCTATTTGAATTCCTCGCCGCACACTCTCGATATGATGGAACTGATCGCCCAGGGCAATCAATTCGCGCATTCACTGCAAATCCTGGTCTGGGTTTTCTTCTTCCTCGCATTTGCCATCAAGGTCCCGATCTTCCCGTTCCACACATGGTTGCCGGATGCCCACGTCGAGGCGCCAACGGCCGTCTCGATCATCCTTGCCGGTGTGCTGCTGAAAATGGGCACCTACGGATTCCTCCGAATTAGTTATCCGATGCTTCCGCATGGGACGCAATATTTCGCCTATCCTTTCGCCATCCTCGGTGTCATCGGAATTATCTATGGCGCTCTCGTGTCGATGGCGCAAAAAGATCTCAAGAAGCTCGTCGCATACTCATCCGTCTCACACATGGGTTACTGTGTGCTGGGCATGGCGGTGTTCTTCATCAACTCAAATGGACAGCCTCACACCACCGGATTGGCCGGCTGTATCTTCCAAATGTTCAGCCACGGTTTGATCACCGGCGCATTGTTCTTGCTGGTCGGCGTATTATATGACCGTGCCCATACTCGCGAGATTGCCGCTTTCGGCGGTCTGGGCGCCAAACTGCCGCTGTACACTGCATTGATGACGGTCTTTGCGATGGCGTCATTGGGTCTGCCCGGCATGTCGGGATTCGTAGCCGAGTTCATGGTCTTTGTCGGGGCGTTCGCCTCTCCGACCTACCAAGTCATGACCGGAATTGCTGTCATCGGCGTGGTGCTGACGGCAGCCTATATTCTGCGAATGGTTCAGAAGATGTTCTTGGGCGAATTCAACGTGAAATGGGCTGGCCTGACCGAGATCAACGGTCGCGAGATTCTTGCCGTTGCGCCGCTGTTGATCCTCACCATCGCCTTGGGTGTGTATCCCAAGCCGTTGGTAACGATGATCTCGGCGACGTTGGAGAACATTGTCTTTATGGTGTCGAGGTAGTCAATGGCTGATCTACGGTTGATGCTGCCGGAGTTGATTCTTTTTGCGTGGGCGATGATGATGCTGATGTATGGCGTCATCCGCAAAAATGTCGGCGGCAACACCATGATCTATCTGGCGATGCTTGGTGTCGTCATTACCGGCTTCAGCATCCCAATGACCGGTTACGGCATTGCCTTCGGCGGAACCTTCTTCGTCGACAAGGTATCTGTCTTCTTCAAGATGATCTTTCTCGGCGCGGCGTTTTTTGCCGCTGCGTCGTCATCCTCACTTCTGGAGAAGCTCAAGAGCGACCACGGCGAATACTTCACCCTGATCCTGCTGTCGACCGTCGGCATGATGTTTCTCATTTCAACCAATGAGCTGATAACGCTCTATGTGGCGCTCGAATTGACGACGATTCCGCTGTTCGTGTTGGCAGCGTACCGCAAAGACAGCCTCCAGTCCTCTGAGGCCGGCTTGAAGTACCTGATTCTCGGTGCGGTTTCGTCGGCAATCCTGTTGTACGGCATTTCGATGATCTATGGCCTGACCGGTACGACCTTCATTAATCTTGCCTTCGGCCGTCTGCTTGAACAGTCGCTCGGAATGTTGACCTTGACCCAGGAAGTCAACATGGCATTCATCATTGCGATGATCATGCTGATCGCCGGATTCGGCTTCAAATTGGCATTGGTGCCGTTTCACATGTGGGCACCGGACGTTTACGAGGGCGCACCCACGCCGGTCACGTCGTTCTTGTCAGTGGCTTCCAAGGGAGCAGGTGTAGCTGCTTTTGCCCGTTTGTTCTATTCCGCGCTGCCTTCCTTCGGCGAGTTCTATTGGGGAATCATGGTTGGTACTTTGGCGGCAGCAGCAATGATCATCGGCAATATCACCGCGGTGCTTCAGTCCAATGTCAAACGTATGCTCGCTTACTCATCGATTGCGCACGCCGGATACCTGTTGATCGGATTTGTTTCACTGCCGACGACGGTCAATGACACACCTTTTGGTCCCGCCTCGATCATGTTCTATATGTTGGCTTATCTCTTCGCCAATATGGGCGCCTTTGCCTGCGCGATTGCCTTCGAAAAGAACTACGGTTCTTACGAAATCAAGGATTATCAGGGACTCGCAAAAGAGTCGCCCGCGCTGGCGCTGACATTCACAATATTCCTACTTTCATTGGCAGGTATACCACCGATGGTCGGATTCTTTGCCAAGTACTACATCTTCCTGGCCGGCTGGCCGAATTACTCCTGGCTTGTCATTGTCGGCATTTTGACTTCGGTGATCTCGTTGTACTATTATGCGAATATCGTGAAGCAGATGTATTTCAACCGTAACGAGACCGTTCTTGCCAAAGCGCACTTCGACAGCCCGCTGGTGATTACTCTGGTTCTCACTGTTGCCGGCACGATCCTGTTCGGCATTTTCCCCGAATCCGTGATCAAATTCGCCAACAACGCGTTTGATGCGTTCCCCTTTTAGTGTTGACTTAGCTGCCGCTTTTGCGTAGACTCTCAATCGCCGATAAGGCGAATTTTTATGAGCCCCGAAGGTAGTATTAGCAGAACATTCAAGAAATATATCATCTCCGGTGTATTAGTAATTGTCCCGTTGATAATTACCTACGTCGTACTCCGCTTCCTGCTAAGCTCGGTCGATGGTATCCTCTCGCCATTGCTAATTCGGTATCTCGGCTACGATATCCCCGGTTTGGGAATCGCCATCGTCGCGCTGTTGATCCTTCTCACCGGTGTATTGACGCACGGCGTGATTGGCCGCCAGGTCGTTGCTCTCTGGGATGCCCTGCTTGGTCGCGTGCCGTTTGTGCGCACGGTCTATCTGGCATCCAAACAACTCTTGCAGTCGATCACCAATCCCAAGGAAAGTATGTTCCAGCGGGTGGTCATCATTCCATACCCGCGCGAGGGGATGTATGTGTTTGCATTCGCGAGCAATGAGGTTAATATTGACACTGTGCCGGGAAATGATAGCTTCGTAGCAGTGTTTGTTCCGTCGACGCCGACACCGTTTACGGGCTTTACGTACCTGGTGAAGAAAGAGGAAGTTTATCCGACCACTATTAGTGTGGAAGATGCGGTCAAGTTTATGGTATCAGGTGGAATTGTCGCTCCTGAATGGCTCATCAAGCGCCCCGCGGGAGAAGGGCTAATCCATTGAAACTATCCAAACTTCTCTCGGATGACCTGGTGCTGGCGGATATGCCGGCGACGACTAAGAAGGAAGCGATTGCCTACTTGATCGATCGGATCAGCCAGCAGTTTCCCCTGCTGGACTGCGAGAAGATTTCCGCCGCCGTTGATGAACGCGAACGCATCGAAAATACCTCCTACGGCCACGGCTTCGCGTTTCCGCACGCACGTACCGACGAAGTCCAGCGCATGTACATTGCGGTCGGCGTCAGTAAACGCGGACTGACCGACAAGACTCCGGACGGCATTCCGCTGCGGGCGGTTTGTTTAATGTTGACACCCTCCAATATTTCCCAACTTTATCTGCAGACACTGTCGGCTTTCGCGCGATTGGCTCGCAATGGCGAACATCTGAAGAAGATGCTCGAAGCTCAGACACCGGCGGAAGTCATCGACGTCATTACTAACTCGGGAGTGAAAGTGGATCGAGACCTGCTGGTTCGCGATATCATGGTAGAGAAGGTCATCAGTGTCACCCGCGAAACGACCCTCAAGGAAGTCGCCAATCTGCTCTACAAGCATCGTGTCGGCGCCATGCCGGTGGTAGACGAAGCAGGAGCCGTCGTCGGGCAGATTTCCAACCGCGACCTAATCCGCGCGGCATTGCCGGATTACAAATCGCTGATCAACAATCTATCGATGGCTCCCGACATCATGCCGTTTGACGACCTGCTCAAAGCCGCCGAAAAGAAGACGGTTGGCGGAATCATGAATCCGGAACTGGCGACCACCAGCGAGGACACGCCGGTTGTCGAATTGGCGGCGTTGATGATCTTCAAAAATCTCCGTATGGTGCCCGTGGCGCGCGACGGCAAGCTGGTCGGTGTGGTCGTTATCTCTGATATCGTCTCCAAAATCATCCGCGGCTAAACGCGAAACCGGCACAACTCCCGCTCGCGAAACCGTTCAATTCGACTTGCGCTTTCCCATCTGATTTACGATACTTCCGAGCCTTATGACACAATTTTGGCTGTGGGCCGGTTTTATAGCTTTTGTGCTGGCGATGCTTGTCATCGATCTTGGCATTTTCAACCGCAAGGCGCACGCGATCAAGATGAAGGAAGCGCTGATCTGGTGCACCATCTGGATCTCGCTGGCAGTACTGTTCTGCATCGGGACTTACATCTACAAGGGGCATCAAGCCGGACTGGAGTTCCTCACCGGTTATCTGATTGAGCTCTCGCTAAGTCTTGATAATCTTTTCGTTTTCCTGCTGATATTTTCCTATTTCCGCGTGGCGCCGACACTGCAGCACAAAGTGCTGTACTGGGGTATCTTGGGCGCTTTGATCATGCGTGCCGCGATGATCGCCGGCGGAATTGCCCTGATCACGAAATTCCACTGGATCATCTATGTCTTTGGTGCGTTCCTGGTGTTTACCGGCATCAAGATGCTAACCTCGGGCGACACCGAAATTCATCCCGACAAAAATCCGATCATCCGGCTGGCGCGCAAGCTATTCCCGGTGACTCCGCAATATCACGGCGACCACTTCTTTGCCCGCATCGACGGACGCCTGTTTGCGACGCCGATGTTCCTGGTATTGCTGATGATTGAGACCACCGATTTGGTGTTTGCAGTCGATTCGATTCCGGCGATCCTGGCGATTACGCAGGACACGTTTATCGTGTACACTTCCAACGTGTTCGCGATTCTCGGTCTGCGGTCGTTCTATTTTGCGCTGGCGGGAATGTTCTACAAGTTCCGCTTCCTCAAGGTTGGTCTTTCGATCGTGCTCGCGTATGTCGGCGTGAAGATGCTGATCGCTGACTTTTTCAAGATTCCCACGTTTATTTCTCTCGGTGTGATCGTCGTAACGATCGGCACTTCGATACTGGTGTCGTTCCTGATTCCGCCGAAGACCGAAGAGGTCGGCACCCCCGTCGATCCTAAGTCGCCTGATTCGCTGTAGGATTCTGACGGGGCGATTCCTTAAACCAGATCTGCTGATTTCCTCGCACACCTGCATTAATTGTCGTTGACTCAATAGTCGACAATGTTGTTTCTTATTGAGCACAAGACTTTAATATAGCTGTGCTGCCAATCTCCAGTCGGCGCAGATATGAATAGAGGCTGCGTGAAAGCCGGTGCACCGTATGCAAACGGATACCTGAGCGCTATTTCGATAGCCTGCATTGCTGTTGTTGTGGTGACGATGTTCTTTGGTTATCGGAACATGCAACAGGATGACAGCTATATCTTCTATTCCTACGCGAAGAACATTGCAGACGGAGACGGGTACGTCTTCAATATTGGGGAACGGGTCAATGCGACCACCTCTCCGCTCTACACGCTCCTGCTGGCATTGATCTATAAAGTCTTCAGCTTTCTCCCGTTTATGACTTTGCCGTTAATCGGCAGACTCGTCGGAGGCGTCAGCCTGTTGTTCCTCTGCTACTTCCTGACTGTCTGCTTCCGGGAAAGAGACGAATCATTTTTTGGTTACCTAATCCCGTTGGTGCTGCTAGCCAATCCGCTTCTAACTAACGCCCTTGGCCTGGAGCTGTTTCTATCAATGATGCTTGGAGTAGCCGCAGTGTCGCACTATGTGAAGGGAAAGTACTCTGCTTCCGCACTCTTCTGTTCTCTGGCAGTTCTGGCACGGCCCGACATGGTCATAGTGGCGTTTCTGGTATTGCTGCATTACATAGTTCGTCACCGCCGTCTGCCAGGAGTAGTTGCCTCGGTGCTCTTTTGCTTGCCGATCGGGATATGGTTGGTCTTCAGTTGGTTCTATTTCGGGAGTCTTTTGCCTTCCACTTTGGCGGCAAAACTGGTGCAAACCGAGGCTGAGCTCTGGGGTGGGCAGTATGCCCTCCTTGAGGGCTTGTTTTCTGCCTCCAATTGGTACGTCGGAATGGTGACTCGAGACATTGTGCCGGT
>CAUJJY010000126.1 GCA_963205155.1 Candidatus Zixiibacteriota bacterium
TAACGGATTTGGCAGCTGTCCCCCACCGGAACGGTGGGTCTTGTCTGACACCTATGAATCGGATCCGTAGGGGCGCAGTATACTGCGCCCAGTCGCGCCAAAGGCGCGATCAGTTCTGTAGGGTAGGTCCCCTTAGAAACCTGCCAACACTCATCCGATCAACCTACTGGAGGCAATAATACCCGACGCCCTTTATGGCCATTGAAGCCGGAAACGTCCCATCCAGATGGCCCTTCCGCAGTACCGCCAATGCTGTATCAATCACCTCGTATGTATAAATGGGTCGGTACCATCGAATAGGAATGAAATAGCTACTCAACAGACCTGGACCATAGCCCTCCATTGTCTGCCGGACCGTTAATGGCGAGAGCGCAAGCTTGTTCCCGATTGCATGATTAAGTCTCCCAATCTTCGACCGCTCTTCTAATTGTCCCAACGAATCGCCTGCGATTGGATACCAAAACTCAACGTACAAGGAATCACCACGCTCAAATTCATAGACAACATCAACTTCCAGCGCCGAGTCGCGGGGAACCAAGACATTGTAAAATGTGTCCGGCCTCGTGAAGTGCGACTTGACAATGATTCGATAGGGTCCGTCCGGCAATACAAGTGAGACTTCAGAGGAATCATCGGTGAATTGCAAGTGCGTGAGGCCGTTGATGTACTCGAATACTAACTCTGCTCGAAATGCCCGTTCTGAACTGAACCTCCCGGGGCCGACATTATTTACATAGTCTCGAACACCACAACGCCAGCCGTTCACCCGCACTGATACATTGCTCGCTGGCCCCTCATTGATAGTTGTATGATTGTTGGTAATCTTATCGCCGCCAGCATGAATATGAGCGCTATCCACCTCGTCGCTCGCCTCTCTTGTATCGCCTTTTTCATTATTTGCCCTCCGACCGTCAAATATTGCCTTCAATGTCTATGACTGTCAAGCGGCGATTTTGTTTAACCGTGTTGAAGAGATCTTACCCCCCTACAACTCCACCCTCAAATTGATAAAATAACAATCCAGCGCCTTCAATTCTTTCGCGACACCCGGCTTGATTAAGTACAGCAAATCATACAGCGTCGTCCCGGCGCCCAGAAACACCTGCGACTGCGCCTCGCCATGCTGGTCATACTCGATTCCGTAACCAAGCCCGACCGAAACCATCTTCGGCGTGTATGTCGCCCACCAGATAAAGTTGGCAAACTCCTCATTCTTGCTCGCGAGAAACTTGTTATCGAACTTCCACGGCGGCTGCTTGACTGAAAACTTCATGTCGAACTGGTTCGGATATTTGGCATCCAGCAGCGCATACCCGATCCCGCCATAGTCGAGCACAAAGTCACTCACGCCAAACCCCTGATCGGGATTGAAAGCATCCATCGGAAATTCTACCAGTGTGAGAATGATCGCCGCTTGCAGTGCCCCATACTTGAGCTGATTCTCCTCCGGTACTTTCAGCATGCGAAAGAACCAGCGAAATCCATCGGTTAGCTTATAGCCCGCATAGAAGTGGCTGATCTCATCCGTGAACGCCACATTGTCGTGCAGCTCGTTCTTGAAATGAAACTTGCCATCCGGCGCGCCCCATGTGTTCTCAAAATAGAAATACGCCCCCGTACCCACGACCAGATTGCCAATCAGCATATTGCGATTGACATGCGACTTCCTCGCGCGGGTCGAATCACCTGTAACGGTCTGTGCCAATGTTGCCGAATTGATCGCACACAAAGCAATACAGACGATCAACAGTCGTCTTAGATGTGATTTCATCTTTGAGCGGAATCGCACGGCAATGGGGTCTGCAAATATAGGTAGTTGACAAACAAAATGAGGTCGAGCAATCCAAAACGTAAATCGCAATCGGCATCAATCTGCCGGATCGGCGTCACAATCGGCTCATCGCGATAGAGTATTCTCACCATCCGCAGCAGGTCGGCAAAGTTCAATTCCCCGTCATTGTCCACATCCCCCGCCACGGTAATCAACGGCGGCTGCACATAGATCGGCAGTCTTCGCACCTCATCATCAAATCCATGACTGTGAAGAAACACCTCATAGTCCTGATCTGCCAGGAACGGCGCCGTGGAATACATCGACACATATCGACTCTCACCGACGCCTAAATCGAAACTCGTCGTTGAGAAATCTATCCGCAACGGATCATTCGAAATCAGGTCTATTTGTTGAATGAAACGAGTGTTATTCGCGATCCTGAATACAAACTCGGTCGGCGCCTCGCTCCTCGGCTCCGATACACCCAGATAATCTGCAATCGATCCGAATTCCGCCTCCATCATTGCCCCATCAAACGAGATCTCTGTACCCGCCACGTCACCGCGATTTTGATCTAACTGCACCGCATAAAGAAGCCTGTCGGACAATGTCGTCAGATCTCGCCCAATCGCCCATTCAACTGGAATGTCATAATCAAGCTTGGTCAAAATGAATGGATCAAGTTTTCCGCTTCGATTGCTGATCACACCATCACGGTCCAAGTCGAGAAAGATGCATTGTTGCCGCTCTCCGTTTGCAGGAAGGCTTACCCCGGCATTGCCCTCTACCTTTCCCGCATATTCATACCGCGAACCGTTAGGTACAAACCGCAGAAGCTCTTGCCCGCCCGATGTGCCAATGTTCAGCGAAGCCGGTATTAATTCGTCAGACTGCGCGCCGAAGCCCAAATAGCGCGTCGCCAAATCCGCGCCGCCGCCGAGATACCGTCCTCCCCAATTATTTCCAATCACCCTCCGTCCACTAACCCCGACAGCATTCTCCGCCGAAATCGCGAACTGTGGCGTAAGCGTATCTGATTTCTCAAGCCCTCGCAGCATAGTTGCCGTCTCCAAGAATTGCCGCACACCATCCTTAGTCGTCGCACCTTTTGAAACGATCAGCGCCACCTTCAATTTGATGCTGTCACCCGCTGCCAAATCCGTCGGCAAAGTATTGAGAATGAACCGATAATCGCGCGACAAGTCGGCGAGCCATCCGGTGCTGTCAAACGGATTACCATCAAATGGAAACGTCGTTGGAAATGTCGTCACTGGATTGAAATACGGCTGTCCATTCGGCTTCAGTCCGCGAATCAGGTTCAACAGCTTCGCTAGCGTGTTTATTGGAGTGCATTCTGGATAGAAGATACTGCACGGATAATAATAGTTCATCGAGCCGACAAGATTCTCCAGAACTACAACTCCAACTACCGGCGGTGAGTCGCCAAGATCGGAATCGATGTTTGAATCATTGTAAACGTATGCGCACTGCACTTCCGCCTTGGAGCCAAGTCGATCATTACCTGAATATCCGATGTCGGGATCGGCGTAGAGGGACACGATGCAGGAGTCTATCGGACCCTCACCCCTGTTGATTATCGTGTAGTCGAAAAACACGACCTGCGTCAAGACCGTATCAAACAGCTGAAAATCGTTGTCCCACGTATGTGCATTCAGCTTGACCTCGACTCCCAATGGCTTCGTCCCGGAAAATCCGGTGAACACATGCGCCGCTGTGTCGAGATCATTGAACATCGTGAAGATTGACTGCGAGCCTCGCAGTAGCGGCCTTCCAAATGCATCGACTGGCGCTCCTAATGAAGCCGGCCAGTTGCGGTGGTCATCATTTTGCGCGTAATCCTCGCCGCGTGTGATCTTATAAAGTCGGAACGTCGTATCCGCCGCGACGCCGCCTCCTCCCACCGGACCAGGAACAAATTCGCTCTCGTCGCCGGAGATTGTGATCCGCCAGTCGCCATCTTTCTTTCCCGCAACCCAGATTCCACCGCCGGCCATCAACGCATTAGATGTCGCACGCGGATAGTACAATCCCGCAAATCCCTGCCGTGTCCGGTCCGGGTCAACACCGAAACTCCCCGTGTTCAGAACAAACAGCGTGAGGTTGCCGTCATCAATCGTCTTCGCCTGCGGATACACCGCCAAAGCGCAGTCATAAACAAGCAATGCAACCAGTGCGGCAATGAGGAATCTTTTCATGTCAGGAGAATATACGTATCACCCTCGCTAGTGCA
Source organism: Candidatus Zixiibacteriota bacterium (assembly GCA_963205155.1). GTDB lineage: Bacteria > Zixibacteria > MSB-5A5 > CAIYYT01 > CAIYYT01 > JADJGC01. The sequence goes on from CAUJJY010000126.1 coordinate 4,026, forward strand.
AAACGGTGATTTGTGTGGGAATGAGAAACTAGGACTGGAGTATTACTTGAGCAGCACAACCTTGGTAATCAGCGACTGACCGCCGGCCCGAAGACGCACAAAATAGATGCCTGTCCCCTGCTCCTTGCCGCCGTCGTCTCTGCCGTCCCAGGTCGCATAGTATCTGCCAACCCGTTGGTAACCGGAGTGCACCGACTTTACCTTCTGCCCGAGAATGTTCAATACTTCAACCGTTACCTCTCCCGAAGTTGCCAGCGCATAAGGTATATTGGTCGTCGCATTGAATGGGTTTGGATAGTTCTGCTCAAGCGCAAACTCGGTCGGTATGATCGGACTCTCGACCGGATACACCGGCGTCGCCGCTCCAATCGCAACCGATCCGCCAATGCTATGCACCGGAAACACGAATCGCGTCGAATCGCTCACCGTCGCTGTCGAGGTTACTGCGTATTCCCCTTCCGTTGCGTCGCCTTCGACCGTCAGGTAGAGATTAGCAATCGGTCCGCTGCCGGCTGGGATTGATGCCGAATAGTCATTCGTTGCAATCGCGATCTCCGTCATTCCTAGAGCCTGCGATGACACAATACTGAATCCAAGTTTGCCGATTGCCCGTCCAGCTGCCGTAACCGAATCAACGCGCAACGCCGCATCATCAAACGCAACCGCAATTGCCAGACTATCAACTGGCAGATAACTGCGCAGCGAAAACTGCAGATCAGTCGGACTTCCCGGGAAGGTATTGGCAGATGACAGGCTCAAAGTATCTACCGGCAATACCGTGACATTGGTCGACAGCACAAAGGGCGAATTGCTCGCCTGTGCTGATGTAAACGCAATCTCTCCACTGTAACTTCCGAGACCAAGTGTCGTCGGATC
>CAUJJY010000127.1 GCA_963205155.1 Candidatus Zixiibacteriota bacterium
ATCACATCAGCGAATGTCATGGCGGCTGCCGGGGAATCGCCTATGCCAGCAATCTTGATGTCTGCTCCTCAATACCGAACTGCCTGTATGAGTTCAGCCACTCTTCAGCAAGCCAGCCAAACGCACATCCGGTAAGTTGAATTCCGAAAATCGTCCAAGTCCGTCAGAACAAGTTAGGGGACTATTTCTCGCGCTTGTCGAGGATTTTCTTGGCGTAGATGAGACGCTGAATGCTAGTCAGATATGAGACTGCACCAACTATGATGAGCGAATAATTCAAGGCGTTATATCCGGGCGCGAAATTCTCAATGATCGCTCCGACGATAATGATCAAGAACTTTTCCAGTCGACCGACGGCGCCGACGGCGACGTTTTCGATCTTGCCCTGCGATTCGGCAGTTTCGCGGGTGTAGCTGGCAGCGATCATACCGAAAAGCGCGAACATCGCCCACAGCGGATTTACCACTCCCGAGGCAGCTATTCCCATCAGGATTGCGGCTTCGGCATAGCGGTCCGAAACATGGTCAAGAATGCCGCCGAACTTGGTGCCGCAGTTACCGGCACGGGCGGTGGCGCCATCAAGCATATCAGCCAGCATTGCGGCAATCATCACGACCGCTCCCCAAAGGAGTGACCCCTTCCAGAATAATGCGGCTGAAACCAGCGATATCAGAAAAGCGATGCCGGTCAAGACATTCGGGGTCAGACCAAGCTTGAGACAGATTCGCCCGAACGGGATTGATGCGCTTTCGTAAGAGATTCGTCGCTTTTGCTGCATCTGTTGTGTCACCGATTTATCAATCATGCTCTTATGAGCCTCACCCATGTTGACGTGTTGTCCAAAAGTAAAAGCGCAGAGACTCGAGAATTGTCTCTGCAACATTTGGACTGGTAATGATAGTCATGTAGGAATTTTGCGTCAAGGGAAATGTGGGGACTGACACCCTCAACCAAAATCCCTCTCCCGGAGGGAGAGGGATTTCTTGAGATTAGCAGTCGTAGTAAAGTTCAAATTCTCCGACCGTGGGCTGTCGTCCAATATTGCCGAAATCATCGTTGCGAACCGTCAGCCAGTTTTCAATCAGATCTTCGGAGAAGACACCGCCCTCGAGCAGGTAAATGTGGTCAGCCTCAAGCGCTTTGGTCGCACGGTCCAGCGAGGTCGGCAACTGGTGAATCTTATCGAACTCGACTTTCGACAGATCATCAAGATTTTTGTCCAACGGCATACCGGGATCAATCTTGTTCTTGATTCCGTCCATGCCGGCCATCACCATGGCGGCATAGCCCAGATACGGATTCATTGTCGCATCGGGGGGGCGGAACTCGAAGCGCATCGTCTTGGGGTTACGCTGATATCCGGGAATACGGATACACGCCGTGCGATTACCCATGGAGTAGGTTCCGGCTGTCGGAGCCTCAAAGCCCGGGACCAGACGCTTGAAGGAATTTGTCGAAGGATTGGTAAATGCAAGCAACGAATCAACATGCTTAAGGATGCCACCAATGTAGTAAATGCCTTCCTAGGAAAGCACATAGCTGCCGATTTTGTCGAAGAATATGGAATTGCCGTTGATCGCAAGATACTGATGTACGTGCATACCGGAGCCGGGCTCATTGAAGAGCGGCTTGGGCATGAAAGTAGCAGACTTGTTGCTGCGGAAGCAGTGATTCTTGACCATGTATTTCACCAGCATCGACTGGTCGGCCATCTTCAATAACGGCTGAAACGCAGTTTCGATTTCGTGTTGACCGCGTCCACCAACTTCGTGATGGTGGTACTTTAGACCGACACCGACATTCTTCAGCAGTGTGGAGATTTCTGAACGCAGATTGAAGGTTCGATCCAGCGGAGGCGCCGCATGGTATCCCTTTTTCCATCCGATCTTGTAACCGAGATTGTCGGCGGCCTCGTCGTCAATCGTGTCTGCTTCGGCAGATTTGACCATGTAATAGGCCATGCCCGGTTCCTGACGGTAGTCGGCTTTGTCAAAAACGTAGTATTCAAATTCGGGACCGATGATGGCCTGCGCACCCTTGACGATCTTCGTAACATAGCGTTCCGCGGCTGCTGCAACACGCCGAGGACACCGGGAATATGGTGTCACCGTGCGATTGGATTCCATGATATTGCCGATGAAGGAAATCGTCGGCTGATCGAAGAACGGGTCGATGAAGGCAGTGTCACTGTCGGGCAAGAGGATCATGTCGCCACGCTCGATTCGAGTAAAGCCGCGCAGCGATGAACCATCGATACCGATGCCGTTTTCAAACAGCTCTTTATCCAGAGACTCAACCGGCAGAGTGATATGATGCCATCCACCCGGCAAGTCGACAAATTTCACGTCAATGAATTCAGCTTTGTTGTCCTTGACGATCTTCTTGATTTCTTCAAGCTTCATTTCTATACACTCCTAAAGACTCTGCCGCTTGTGACAAGTTTCACATAACTTATGTATTGCAGTCAATCTTGGCAAGTAAATTCAGATAATATGGGTATGCGATGGTCGCCGGCATGAGCCGGCAAGCGAACCTTCCCCGCGACGGTTAGTTCGTCAAACTTATTGACTTATGGACGATTCATGGGGTATCTTGTCGGGTATTCAATCTTGCCTTCCCGAAGGAGCTATCGATGCTGAACATCCGTGTACTGCTAACCTTAGTAACCATGGCGCTTGCAATGGTTATCTGCCCGCCTTCATATTCTCAAGCTGGACAGGGTGGCCTTTCCACAGATTTGATTGAACGACTGCGGGTCAATTTCGAGAATAATGGACGAAATCCTGCGATCTACAATGCTTTGACGGCCAACGATATCGCTAATCTTGCGATAAACCGCGACAAACTGATAGCTCACAATCCAATCTTCAACAAGGAAATCACTACTGGAGATATTACGAATCAGGAATCTTCCGGACGCTGCTGGATGTTTGCCGGATTCAATATGCTCCGGCCCAAGGTCATGGATAAGTTGAAACTGGGGACCTTCAAGATGTCCACCAACTACCTGTTTTTCTGGGACAAACTGGAAAAGTCGAATACGTTTCTGGAATCGATGATTACGCTTTCAGCTCGCCCGCTCGACGATCGCGATGTGGATTTGCTCCTGGAAGACCCTTGCGGTGACGGCGGCTGGTGGTCGTATGTAGTCGATTTGATCACGAAGTATGGCGTTGTACCGGAACAGGTCATGCCCGAGACCTGGGCAACTTCACACACCGGCGGGCTCAATGCCATTCTTAACCGCAAACTGCGCAAGGATGCAGCGCTGCTGCGTGATATGTTTGCTGAAGGCAAGAAGGCACCGGAGCTTCGCTCGGCTAAAGAAATTATGCTCCGCGAAATCTATGCAATTCTTGCACTCAATTTCGGCGAACCACCGCAGAAGTTCACCTGGCGATTTGAGAGCAAGGATTCGACGGTAGCGCCGCCGCAGGAGTTTACGCCGAAGCAGTTCTATCAGGACATGGTCGGTGTAAAGCTGGAGGATCAGGTGGTCATCTTTGATCATCCGGGCGTCGAATACTTCAAGTACTATGAGATGAGTTGGTCGGGAAATCTTGCAGATCGCAATAACCTACGCTTCATCAACCTCCCGATTGACAGTCTCAAGCGATTCGCGCTGGAAACCGTGCTGGCCAACAACCCGCTGTACTTTGCTTGCGACGTCGGCAAGGACAACTACGGCGCCAAGGGAGTCCTTCAGACCGGTATCTATGATTACAGTTCAGTTTATGGATTCGATGTCAGCCTAACGAAGCGCGAGCGAATTCTATATCGCGACAGCTCACCTAATCACGCCATGGTGTTGACCGGCGTCGACACGCTTGACGGTCAAGCCGTCAAATGGAAGGTCGAGAATAGCTGGGGCGACAAAGGCGGCGACAAGGGTTATTGGACGATGTATGACGACTGGTTCAACGAATATGTCTACTGCGTGATCATCGACAAAGCGCTCTTGCCAAAGGAAGTTATGGCGCTTCTGGCTACACCGCCAAAGACATTGCCCGCCTGGGATCCGATGTGGAGCATGATGAGGAGTTTGAGATAATCGAAATCTGCGACTATCTGCCCAAATATCCCAAGGCAAAATTGATCAGCTCACGGCCCTTCTTATCGCTTGAGATATCTGGCGGACTTCCCCTATTGTTGTAGCCGTCTTTCAAGATGTGATCGTTGAGGGTATACATCGGATATCCGAAATAGATACCGTCACGTTCGCAACCTATCCTGACCATATTGATATTGTTGTAGTCGACGACTCCGCCGGTGTTCGTCCCGATTATCATGACCTTGTCGCTGACAGTCTTGGAGTGCAGGACGAAAGTCTCCGCGGCACTAATGTTGGTCCGATCGGTCAGAATGACAACTTTGCGCAGGCTGGACGAGATTTGAGGCAATTGGGAATCGGAAAAGCGCGGCCCTTTCAGGACCTTCCCCATATTTTGTTTCATATCATCCACGACCGGTTGATAAGGATCGGCTGCACCGCCTTTGGCGAACTGCGAGAAATACGCAAGATTGTCAGCCGAAGCCAGTGCCAATCCAACTTCGCTCGTCAACGGCTTCTCGGCGTAAAGAGACATCAGATCAAAATAGATTCCGTTGCCGCCGCTATTTCCCCGAATGTCGATGATAAGATTGTGACAAGTCGTCAATGCCACCTGATTGCCTAACAGCACGCTATCCAGAATCCGCTTCTCCAGTAGAAACGTCGGTATCGTCAGAAGTACCGTGCTGTCTTTCAGATGTTCAATTGTTGGCAGGGTCGGATTGTAGAGAGCTGTCGAGTCGACTGATGCTCGGTCCGAGTAACTCACTCGTCCCCAGAATAGCCCTCCCCAGATTCCCAGCAGCGTATTGTCCTTGGCAAGGTCGAGCTTCACGTATCGAGGCGAGTACGCATTCGAGTAGTAAACGCCCTCGTATTTGCCGTCCTTGAAATCTACGCCCAGCTTCACCTCGCCGATCTTCTCGGGTTGGGGCGATGACAGTACGACCGCAACGAATTCATATGGCCAGTCTTCGTTGTCATTGTGGACAATTCCGTATCGTGTCGTGCCATCGGTCCACACACCTTCAAGCTCGCTCAATGACTCGCGTCTGTCGGCAAGATATGTCTTCAGTGAGTCCACAACATACAGACGCCGGCGCAACGACGATTTGAACTTTTCGGTTTCCTCCACGCTGTACTTCGGAAACTGCGACACGAAGAGATGGCCGTCATTGAAGAATGACAGGAATGCTTGCATCGTGTTGACGCAGTTCAAGGCGTCTGTGACGTTATCCGATGGGCGGAAATCTTTGATGCGGTTTTGATAGTCGCTCTCGATCTGATCTTTTCTTAGAGCATAACCGATGTAGTTTGCTTCGATCTTCCGGGTAAGTTCGTCAAACGAAGCTTGGCAGTCACATTGTGTGGAGTCTTGAGCAAAGAGTGTATTTGAAATCAGGGTGGCACAAATCAGAGAGAGAAAAATGGGCGTCAATTTCATGGGTGATCCTTTTTCCGGAATATACGGGGAAACCGACGCGAAAGTTGCGGAGCTGTCAGTGGACGATTGGCGACACACTGCTGTTGGAGCTGCCTGAAGATCACGGACCAGGTAAGTTCAGCGAAATTCGTTCAGTTGGATATCGCCGTGTTAGCGGCGTTCTCGCGAACGGAATAAAACCTTACTGCCGAAGTTCGTTGGTGCTTTGGGCATGGTAAATTCATCTTCGTAGCCCTGATACGCTCTCGCAATATCCTCGGGACGAATACGCTGCAACCGAAAGAGAATTGAACGCGCGACACCTTGAAAGAATTGAGGTGTTAACTCGCTTGTGTCCGAGTGCTTTTCAGAGATGTACCAACCTGGGCACTCAAATTTGAGATCGCGATTTTTGGATGCCCAGTCGCCCAGCAAGTCCAGCACAATTGCATAGGGGAGAAGTCTCTCAAACTCTTCCAAGGAGACCGCCGATGATTTCCCACCTGTTGTTGTGTCGGACAGATAGTGTTCCCAACCCAGAATCGAGCGATACGCCTGTACGCCGCGTTCTGTTTTCACAGTATCAAAGAAGGCAATCGCCGCAAGTGGGATTGCAGTAAAGATCGCCAGCGGAATGATCAAAGCGATGTGAAGTTCAGTGAATTGCAGGCCGAGAATGACTGTCGCGACCGTTACGACGGCCGCAGCTATCAGGATTTGTCGCCCAAATACGGTTGGGCGGGCGCGCAGATATCCGCGCATAACAAGGCTCGACTCGATGTTCGAACGGAGCGATGCGATGCCGGAAGAAAGCGCATCACCACAATTAGATATGAGCGGTTCCTGCCCGGAATTCGACTTCTGCGTGAGACCTACAAGTTTCCATTCAAAATCGGTAGGCGAGCCGCCATTGCCGGTCTTGGGGATGATAACGAAATCACGGAAGCGGGCTTCATTCTTCTCCCTGAGTTGCAGGAAGCCCCGGTTGGCGAGATCGAGAAATGTAGCTGCAATGTGGATTTCTGAAAATCGCTCAGTAAACAAGACTCCGACATCTGCCGGCGATAGGCGCAGTTCATCGAAGCTCGGCACTTCATTGATGCTCCGAACATTCCGAGGTTTAAGCAACAGACGGCGCTTGCGAGCCCAACGCCAAACCATGATTAGGAAACTTGCGAGCGGCAAAGCAAAGAGCCAGTTCGAACGCAGATTGTAGTGCCAGACGAGTTGCTGCCACGCAGTCGGTGGAGTTAGTACGCCTTTCGGTAAATACACTGCGAGGGTCAATCCTTCGAACGCACGCAACGCGCGAGTTGAGGAATAGACAATCTCGCCCCCTGAAATTTCCGCCAAACAATCGCCAGTCCGATATCCGAGACTGCCGGTGTTGCAGTCGATTTCGAAGTCTTGCGGAACCAAATTTGAATCGAATTGGATTGTCGCTGTGGCTTTGAGAATTTCGGCGCGCCAACTCTTGCCGACTATGTCCCAGACGAATTGGTCGCCTTCGGATAGGAACTCAATAGCGTTTTCGATTTTGTATTTCAGTTGGAAGCGATATTTGCCCCAGGCATCGGTGTCAATTGGTAGTTGAACTCGCACCATACCACCAAGGCGATCGACAACTGGCTGTTCGACCTGGTGAGAGTCGACGTACGATTCCTTGACACTGACATAGACACCGATCTGTTCACCTTGTTTGCCCACAAAGTCGGCTGGAATGTCGCGCCAGAGAGTTCCGATAACTTCCCGCAGTTCTACTTCGAAAGTCTCTTCAACAGTAACTGCAGAATTCTTATGAACAGTGATGTTGGCGTTATAGGAAGTGACTGTAAAGTCAGGACCGAACGAATTGTCCGCGCCACGTGCCATCGAGAATTTAAGGGGAAGTACGACGGCTGCAAGGCAGAATGAGAAACGGCGGGTAGAGTTACTTGGCATGCGCATCGGCCCTTCTGCGCGATAAGAAAGTTCAATCGCTCGATAATAGCATTTTGGACGGTTGTTGTCAATTGAATGCGATGTGGAAGCGAATGCACTTGCCTGACGCGATAAGGCGAGTTAACTTTTGTATGTTCACTGCAATTGCGAGTTAGGAAAGGCGATTCGTGTTCTGCAACTACCCAATTCCCATTTGGTTCTATCTGACAGC
>CAUJJY010000128.1 GCA_963205155.1 Candidatus Zixiibacteriota bacterium
GGACATGACCTTCATTCAGGAAGGCTATCCGTTGCCGATCAATTTCCGTTTTGGCGGCGCGATCAATGTTCTTGATGGCGAGAAGCATAAGGGCGTGTTTGCGGTTGAAGCTTCGCATCCTTCGGATAATCTGGAGAAGTACAATGCGGGGTTTGAATATGGCTATGATGAACGCTACTTTGTCCGGGTTGGCGAGAAGTTCAACTATGATGAAGGGGCGTTCAGTATTGGCGGTGGTTTGCGGGTTCCGTTCAACAAGATGGAACTGCGCTTAGACTACGGCTATCAGGATATGGGCTTGCTGAACGAAGCCCATCGCTTCACCCTCGGGATGAAGTTCTAATTGTGGATTTATGTGTTTGAGGAGGAATAGATGTTTTTGCAAGAGAAGTTCATAAGGAGTGCGGTGCCTCTGCTTTTGCTCGCGGCAGCGCTCTTTGTCTCGTCGTGCGATACCTCACCGACAGGTGATCCGCCTGACTTAAAAAAGCCGATCGTCACTATTGTTAACATCCCGGCTTCGGGTTCGCACTTTACCACCAGTCCCGTCATCAATTGGTACGGTACTGATGTCGATGGTTATATCGTAGCTTACCAGCATGCGGTTGTTACGGCTGATGTCCTGCTCGCAGCTTCGGTCGACACCAGTGATGCCGCCCAGTTGCGTGCTTATGCTGCCGCCAACATTCAATTACCGGGTCCTAACTCTAACTGCATTCCTGCGTGTTGGACGCTTGTCGATGTCGAACGCAGCGACAGCCCGACCCGCCAAGAAGTTCGCCTCGTTGCTGGAACTACACCGACTGATACGGTGGTGCAGTTCTTCTTTGTCCGGGCGATCGACAACGATTCGGTCTCCTCGGAAATCGAATTCAGCATCTACTCCCGAAGCAACAACCCGCCGGAGACGGAAATCACCACAGGCTATGAGCGCGGCGGTTTCTTCGACCTGCCCGACACGAGTTCAGCTTATGGCGGAATCAGTTTTGACTGGAAAGGTTCAGACAAAATCGACTTTCCCAGCGATACGGATCAACCGGAATTTGATTTCTATTATCAAGTGTTTGGTCCATACAACAAGTCCGAACTGGACTTTGATACACTGACCGGAAAGTTCAACGGCGACTTTAAAATCGACACCAATCAGGTGGCCGAAAAACTGGTCTTGAGTTCGCAGGATACTGAACGCGGCGGAGTCTGGGTGCAATCGACAAGTGCAAGAGTATTCAATCTCTGGCGCAACGCACCGGTTGCCGACACGACCCGCGAAGGCTACTTCGTTATCAAAGTCACAGCTCGTGACGATGCATCCGCACCCGACCCGATTCCGGACTTTCGCGTCTTCCGCGCGATATATCCGCGCTTCGAGAAGCGAATACTGCTTTATGCCCGGGAGAATTGCCGATTTGGCACCTCGCCCGGCGAAATCTCCTGCACCGAGCGGACCGATGGCATTGACATCTACCGCTGGGCTGAAATTAATGAGTACTATCGCCGTATTTTTGTTAGTGCCGGTTATACTGATGTCGATACGACACGTACGCGCCCGACAAAGCTGCAGATCGCCCAATACAAACTGATTGTCATCCTTGGCGACGGAAGCGCCCCAAGCTACACTTCTGATGACTACGCCGGTTTGACTACCTATATGGATCTTGGCGGAAGTGTCTGGGTGTGGTCGATTTCTCCGTTTGGTGGATCTACATCGGAACAGCTCAATGCATTTTCGCCAAATTCTGTTCCGATCCGTTACTTCCGGGTAACCGGTGAGTACAAGGACGGCTGGACCCCGCGCTACATCCTGCGGTCTCTCGGCTGGTCTCCGACGGAGACTGATACAATTCGTCCGGAGAACTTAGACCAGTTTATCGGCGGACTCGCTCTGACCGGTACCGGGCTTGACGATTTCGCTGTCGATCTGGAAAAGGTCCAGATGACCTATATTTTCAAGCGCGGCAGTGAACAGACGAATTGGTATGACGAGGTTACCTTCCGCGGTGCGCCGCACACAAACTACTTTGTGCGCGATGTCTTAAGCACACCGCTGTTCCTCTACAATTCGTATTTTGGCAGCAACATTCCTGACAACTTCAAGCGTTGGGTCAAGCCGCTGCACGGTACCGTCATCGCTGTGAGACAGGATAACGGTATCTTTAAGACGGCGGCGTTTGGATTCTCGCCGTGGGCCGTCGAAGAAGACGATGCTGTCAACATCGTGACTAAAATGACTGATTGGTTCTTGAACTAACTCACATCTATTGAGTTCTTCTCAAACTGCACGCGCCGAAGGATTGGATTCTTCGGCGCGTTTATTTTTGTCCGGAATTGATGCTGTCCAGCAGTTGCTTCGCCGGAGTAAAGGCAGGATATAACCGGACGCATTCGCCGGCAATCTCTTCAGCTTTGCCCCTGTCGCCGGCAGCAAAATACGACAACGCCAGATTGAATAGAATCACTTCAGACTCCGGCGTCAACCGGCGCGCCTGCTCAAAGGCTTCGATGGCTTCAAGGTATTTCCCCTTCGTGTACAATGCCGATCCCAGATTTGTCCAGCCTTCTGACAGGCCCGGATCACTTTTTACGGCTTCCTGCAGATAGACAATTGCGGAATCGATCTCTCCGCGTCCGGCCTGGGCCAGCGCAAGATTGTAAAACACACGACTTTCGAACACTGCCGGCGCCAGTCCGCCCGAAATCCCGGATGCGCTGGAAGCTTCTGAATAGGTGGGTACGCCTTTCCAACTCTGGTCTATCATTATCGAACGAAGCAGCGTGTCGGCTTCGACAAATCGTCGCAGATCAATGGCGGAGATCGCCAGAATGAATTTTTCGTTTCGCCCCAGAGTCTCCGAGGCGGCGACGCGTTGTATCGAAGAGTAAGCCGAATCCGCAAGTCCGGCCTCGCGCAAGGCATACCAATAATTCAACCGCGCCTCGGGCAGGTAGGGCTTTTCATCAACCGCCGCTTCCGCAGCAATCAGCGCTTCCGTCGTTTGTCCGGTCTGTCGATACAGATAAGCCAGATTATTCAGAGCCTCGGCGCTGCCGCCAGTTAGCGAATCTTCGGAGATAAACTGATTCCACGCGGAATCAAGTTGCCCCGATTTGAGAAAGGCAATTCCAAGATTCAGGTGTACTTGTTGCAGCGGCTGCCCAAACGCCAGCGCCTCGCGATAGCTTGCGATGGCACGCGGAAGGTCATTACTCTCCAAGTAAAGATTCCCTTTATTGAAGGCTGCTTGCTGACGATTGTCAAACTGCATCCCGTACAGGTTGATATTCAATAGCACTGCCAGAATAGCCGCGCCAGCGATGGAAACAGCAGCCTGGCGAATCTGGCGGTTGCGAAACCGCTCAATGACATCCAACAGCAAAGCAGCGGAGAGAATCGCCAGAATCGGCAACAGCGGCAGCCGGAATCGTGAGTTAACAAAGAATGCAATGAAGGAGGCCGCATACAGCACAACAAACAAGGCAACAATCTGCACCGGTCTTGACCTGCGCCAAAACACGATCATGCCGACGATTCCCAGCGGAGCCAGTATACCCATTCCGATTGGCAGCACTTTGAACAAGAAGAACTCGGACTTGAAAACCGGCAGGTTACGATTGTTGGAGATCTCTTCGCCGGAAAAGATCAGATAGGTTTTCTTTACGATTAGTGACAACCAAACGACAGGATCAGCGGCTATCGACTCCAAGCCGAGACCGAAGTAGTATGAACTGACTTGCGCCGGTGTGAGACTCGTCTTCGCCTGTTCTTCGGCAGCGAACTTGATATCGGCATACTGCCAATTATATCCCAGTCGGCCCGGCATCACCGCGCTCACGCCATCGGCTTCGGGATTGTTCCCGATGTAGAAATTGACACCACCCTGTGTCGCAATTGTCAGCGCCGGTTGCGGCCTCGTCACATTGTGCACTAAGACCAATCCAACGGGAATCATCAGCAGTACCGCGAACATCAACGCCTGGTAAAGTCGATGAGTGTCTTGATCACTTCTGTAGCTGCGCCACAAGACCCAGGCGACGAGCGGCAAAATTACGACGGCGTTTGGGCGATCAATAATCGCCAGCCCGGTCGTTAGTCCGAGCCACGCCAGCGTTGAAAGTTTAGGTTCTTTCGTGTATCGAACCAGTAAGAGCAGACTGATCAATATCAACCACATGGCAGTCGCTTCGAGCACCAACTCACCCTCGAAGTAGACGATGTCGCTTGTCAGCAGCACCACAATCGACGCCAGTAGTCCGACCTTGCGATCGAATACTTCGCGCCCGAGTAGATAGACCAGTGGAGCAGTCAGCGAACCAATCAACAACTGAATAAATCGTGCTGCGGCAATACTGTCGCTCGTCAGGGAATAGATTGCCCCGAGAAAATAATTATAGAACGGTGCTCGGAAAAATGGCTCACTCGAGGTCAACGCGCCCGCTGCAATCGCCTTCGCGCTCATATGGTGATATAGCGCGTCAACGGTCGGATGCAGGAACTCCAGCAAGGTTCGGTACTCAAGAAAATAGACGAGCCTGATTATCAGCCCGACTGCAAATAGCGCTGCGATGGCTTGCTTATCGCGATTATCCAACATGTAGATAAGAATACTTCATTAATTATTCACCCGCAAATGGAATGGGCAGTGCAAAAAGATGCATACTAAAATATGCAGAGCACTTCATTGATCGAACTATACTCCCAAAATAGACTGAATCCTCCTTAGAACCCCGGCCGCCAGCTGTCCATGTAAGTCGTTGTTTAATAATATCTTATGTGTAATTGCGACATTGGTGGTTTAGTTCTGACATCATCGCAGTGCATCGATTTGCACAATTCCACTACGGCACGTCGATTGCTCAATAGCAGGTCATGATGACACGACTCACCATCATCGCCCTTGCAATCCTGACCATCTTTGGCAATTCGTCAATGGCCCTAAATGTCGACAAGGTCTCGCCGTCGCTAACAGAGAAAAACCTTGTAGCAACAGATTGGGTCAATGTCGTTGCCATCGTCAAGAATACCACCTCCCAGGCTTCAGCAATCACAACCAGCATGATGAAGGAGGCCCGCCAGCTTCAAGGACATGCGGCATTGATCGATGCCCTCAAGAAGCAGGACGTGTCGCAGACTTCATTTGTGAATCGTCTTCGCGAACTGGAAAATTCCGGCCTGGCAAAAAACGTCAAGACTTACTGGATCGCCAACGCTGTTTCGTTTTCAGTCGAAGCTTCACAGCTCGAAGAATTAACCGCCTCTGACGAGCTCGAGTACTTAATTGACGATCAACCGTTGCAGCTTGTCGACCCCGTTTCCAAATCGTCAGCAGAGTCCGGTTACGCCGG
>CAUJJY010000129.1 GCA_963205155.1 Candidatus Zixiibacteriota bacterium
GGAAATCGGGCGAATACAAAGATTTTTCGTGAGTGGCTAAAAATAAATTGTAGGAATGACTTGACAGGCGAGCATTGATGCTTGTGGATTCTAACTGACTTTACGCATCTCCATGATCATTTCATCGGGTTCCACAACGCCCTGCAGGATACGCCTGACATTGCCTGATGAATCAAGCAGCAGTGTCGTCGGTAGCGAATAGTGCTTCAGTCCGAAGCGCGCCATGAATTCTTTGGTAATCGGCGTGTCGGAATTCTCAAGTTGGACTTTGAGCGCAACGAAGCGCTGTGCTTCATCGGCAACCGCCTGATTGCCAAAGGTTTTCTTCTCGAGAATCTTACAGTTGACGCACCAGGTCGCCCAAGTGTCGATCAATACCGGCCGGCCTTCGCTTTTCGCCTGTGCCAGAGCCCCTTCAAGGTCAGTACTCCAATTAATCAGCGATGTCTCACCAGTGTTAGCCGCTGACGTCGACATTGTTGGCAACCACTCTGCCGCCGGGGGTAGAATCAAACCCTGCCGCAATATCGTTCCGCCTAATAGATATATTCCAATGATCAGAGCGAGGATGCCGACAAACTTTTTCAGGCGCAAGAAGAACCCTGACTCCGATGTCAACCGGTCGAGCCCTCCGCCAAAGACGCCGAGTGCAAGCAACAACAATCCCGTCACGATCGCCGTGACTTCAGCCGAGACAATCGTCTTGAGGAAGTATATCGCCATCAGCAGCAGGACGAATCCGAAGAACTTCTTCACTTGCTCCATCCAACCTCCCGAACCGGGCAGGGCGCTGATGGCCGATGAAAACGTTCCAATAATGATGTAGAGTGTCCCCAGCCCGATCGCGAACACAAAGAGCACCAAAAATCCAATTACCGGCGAGCCTGCCGTGGCGATATATAACAATATGCCTGCAACGAATGGTCCAACACATGGCGAAACAACCAGTGCCGCCACAACTCCCAGTACTATCGCTCCGCCAATACCACCGCCGGATTGGCGGCCAAGTCGATTGCGCAGCGAAGCCGGAACCTGCAGTTCATAAACGCCGAACATCGACAGCGAAAATATCACGAATACGACTGCAATACCGATGACTACTGCTGGACTGGCAAGCCATGCGCCGAAAACGCCGCCCACCAGCGAGACAATCAGTCCCATGATTCCGTACACAACCGCCATCGAACCAACATAGAATAGCGACATCACAAAGCCGCGCCACAACGACCGCTGTTGTCCGGCAAAGATGCTCACCGTAATCGGGATCATCGGATAGGTACAGGGAGAGAACGATAGCAACAGCCCGGTTACGAATGCCAGTCCGAGGGCGATCAAGTATCCCCAAAATCCATGCTTGTCTATCAGCTTCTGGATTTCATTGTCATCTTGAACGCTTGTCGAAGCCGCCGAAGCCGGCGGGGTTGATTTCGTCGTTTCGGTTGTTGCCCCGAATATCTCCGGATTTGTTGCCGTACCAAGCTCACCGACCATCAGTGAAATATCAACGCTCACGGTCTGTGGTGACCGACACTCTTTATTGTCGCAGGGCTGGTATGTAAAACGCACCGGAACAACATAGTCGCCCGGGG
This sequence comes from Candidatus Zixiibacteriota bacterium, assembly GCA_963205155.1. Taxonomy (GTDB): domain Bacteria; phylum Zixibacteria; class MSB-5A5; order CAIYYT01; family CAIYYT01; genus JADJGC01. The sequence continues at coordinate 1,590 of CAUJJY010000129.1, forward strand.
CGACTGCCGAAGAAACGTCGATTTTGAATTTGATAATAGTTCTGCCTTCGTAGACCGACATCTTCTCGCCGATGAGCTGAACGTCATGTCCGGCTGGATAGATGATGGACCGTGGCGTAATGCCCGGCAGTGTATCAAATGCGACTTTGGCGGGAATGAGATAACTTTCATGGGGACGCGCTGAATTAATATGCCACGTCGGCGCGACTTCGGCAACGACCGCGGCTTCATAAGTTTTACCGGCAGCGACCGACGTGAACGAAAAGACTGAACTGACCTTTACGAGGTCCTGATCAGCATTGCCTCCGCCTAATCCCGAGAAGTCAAACGACTCTTGTGCGGTCACAACGCCGCACATTAACAAGCCTAGAACTACGAAGGTTAGAACCTGTCGGCCAAAATGAAATAATCGCATCGGTCTCATCTCTCGGTTATACACTCTTAGGGGATTATTTAATGTCGGGGGAATTAAAGAATCAAGACTATTTCTCTTGCTTGACATTGGTCATCTCGTCAAGTCGCGCCATGATTTTTCCGAAATCAACGCTCTTCACGATCTCCTTGGCCAGTGCCTCGGCAAAGAACTTGAGAAACTGTGCCCTCACGTCCATACGGCCGGTGTCGTCGAGTGCCGGACCGCGCAGGTCGGTATCCGGTTCCAGAGGCGCATTGAGTTTCTCGATATAGACCTTCGTTTTACTGTCTTCTTCAGCTGACTGCATCTTCTTCAGCTGATTAAGTGAAATCTTAGTACTTCCGATTTCCTCAACTTGAAACTTTCCAGTTGTGCCGGGCGGGATAAATGGCTTGGCTTCCAACTTGCGCGGTTCTTCACCACCCATTTCGCGAATGAACCAATCATAATCGTGCGGCGTGTCTTCTTCACGAACTTCCGGGCGCGATGCCTCAACATCATATTGGTCTTCGGTCAGATCGAGCTTGTCGAGCTTGGGTCGTTCTCGCTTGTTTTCCGATGGATCATTGGTGCTCTGTTTAAGCATGCTCAAGAATATCTTGTCCGTCGCGCTCGAGATCTTCTTTTCGAAGCTGTTCTCGTCGTCGGCCAATAGGCTCTCGATATCGTTATCCGGCTCCGGTTGATCAAGACTTTCTGCTGTGCCGAGCTTGATTAACTTATCGATTTTGAAGAGCAGTTCCTGCGGCGAAAATGGCTTGCTAAGGGTCTCGTTTGGCGAGATCTGAACTAACTCTCTGGTGTCGAGCAATTCGGAACTTCCCAACAGCATCAATATCGGCATCTGCGCCTTGGCGCGATCCTTTTTCAATTCTTCAACGATGAAATAACCGGTGACGTTCTGCGTCGCAGTCGCGATTACGGCAAGATCGTAGTCGGTACGCTTGAGTTCTTCCAGCGCCTTAGTGCCGTCCTGGAAGAGATTGACATCATACCCGTGTTGGGTGAGCAGCTTACGGCAGACAGCAATAATCGTCTCCGAGGCGTCGGCTACGAGGATTTTCTTGCGCAATGTCATTTTTGTCGCTCCGACAGCTTCTTTGAGGCGCTCTCAAGAATTTTCTTGTCGCGCTCGCTCAAGTTCTCGTATCCGCCCAATTCAGTGATCCGATCAAGTATGCGATCGACCTCATCCATCAACTCGTCCGGCTTCCGTTTGGTCTGTACCAGTTTTGGTCCTCGTTTATGCCGGAGAAAGAATTTCTTAATCGGCGATAACCACCGAACCATTCGCCAATCAGCCTTCAAGTAAAGATACCCGATCAAGGCTCCGCCCAGATGAGTAAAATGCGCGATGCCGTCGCTATGCTGGCTCCATGAAGCCAATACACCGAGCCCGATAAGGACCATTACCAGGTACTTTACTTTTATCGGAAACAAAAACCAAATATAGACTAGTCGATTGGGATACAATACCGCAAATGCCACGAGAATTCCGTAGATCGCGCCGGAAGCGCCGATCACCGGCACTAGGCTGTTTACTTGGAGCAGGAACGTGATGACCGCCGCGCCTATGCCGGCTATGAAATAGAATTTGAGAAATTCCCGCGTTCCCCATTGGCGTTCGAGATCGGTTCCAAACATGTAGAGCGCGAACATATTGAAGAAAATGTGCATGAACCCGCCGTGCAGGAACATGTAGCTGACCAATTGCCAAACGGCAAACGAGTGGACAACCGCGTAGGGAACAAGGCCAAAGTTGCGTTCAAGATTAAAGGCAGGCAGTAGCATCTGCAGCACGAAAACAGCAGCATTGGCAATCAGGAGATATTTAATCCCCGGCGTAATTCCTTGTTGGAATCCGAAGGAAATTTCCTGATAAGTGCTGTTGCGAATCATCATCGTGCCTGCATTAAGTATCGGTAGTTTACGTGCTTGAGTATAACAACTTACGTCAGATTTGGCAAGTAGTGAGCACCTAATTGTTCTACTCTGAAATAACGGCTTTCGAATCCAATAGTTTAGCGATTTAGAAAAAACAAGCCGCCAGTGTCGATACGACCATTTGGCGGCTTGTAATTTTCAAGCGAGACCCTCTTATAACCGCATCAATTCCTTGGCGATACAGCGGTTTTGGACCACCTTCAGACCGGCTTGCTGTGCCCGTAATGCGCCCGCTTCGTTTATGACATCTTCCTGAAGCCACAGCACTTTCGCCTTAACTGCAATCGCCTCATCAATGATCGGGTCGGTTTGGTCCGAACGACGGAAAACATCGACAATATCGATGCTCCCAGGAATGTCGCCCAAATTGGCGTACGATTTCAGACCGAGAACTTCCGTCTCGGTCGGATTCACCGGGATGACTTCATATCCCCGGGCAATCAATCGTTTGGACACGCCATGCGAGGCCCGTTCCGGTTTGGAGGACATTCCCACGACCGCGATTCGCTTCGAAGTCTTGAGAATCGTGTCGATTTCCGAGTTGCTCGGATTCTGAAACTCACTCATGCCAGAAACTTCTCGACCTTCTCTTGCAGCATCTTCTTGGGCAAAGCTCCAACGATCTGGTCTTGTACCTTGCCGCCCTTGAAAAACAACAGCGTCGGGATCGACATTACACTGAACTGCGATGCGGTACGGCTGTTGGAATCGACATCCACCTTAACCACCTTGACGCGGCCCTTGTATTCCTCGGCAATCTGGTCGAGAATCGGCGCAATCATGCGGCACGGTCCACACCATTCGGCCCAGAAATCAACGATGACCGGAACACTGCTATTGACAACTTCGGCTTCAAAAGTCGCATCTGATACTGCGGTTGCGTTCGACATAAGAACTCCTTCCTAAAACAAAAATCAATATCCAAAGAGTAGAACTATACTTTGCTACAATTGTTCCGGCGGGGCGTGCGCGCCAAATTCATCTGCACTGGCAACGGAAACAGAAAGCAGACATAACAAACGTTCAGCGAAAATCGAACAACTCATTGCTTTTCGCAATCGCGTCTAAGGCTCGTTAACTGCTTTTTCCAACCTGATTGCTCAACGGTCAAATCGGTGATTGTAAGTAACACTTCACCTCGGCCAACGAACTCATTCTATCCAATTGTGCGACTTCCACAAGAAGATTAACATCTTCCCAGTACATGATTTTTCGCAGACCAACCGAATCCCGTGTTTGATAGAGATAGTACGCCAGAACCTAAACAAAGATGATGGAATTTAAGGGCTTACGTGGAATCCATGAAGGGCCGGCAGTGAGAGAGTCACAACGAAACGATGTCGGCAAAGAAAAAGCGACGGCTTAGCCGTCGCCTTTCCAATAAATTGCGTCGTCAACCAAATCTACTCAGTCAGTGAGCGGCTCGGATTCTCATTGGCAACTTGATAATTCGGAATGCTGGCGAACTGCAACTTGCGCCTGCGGATAAACGACACGAATGTCCCGCCGCAAACCATAATTAATCCCAGCCAAACCAGATTGATAAGTGGCTTCGTGGAAACTTCTAAAACGAGCAAATCCACAACATCCATACCAGGCACGCCGGCAAACTGCAGCGAAACCATTCCGGCGTCAGCCTGAATGTCGCTAAGCACGACCGAGCCCTTGCCGTCCGGCATATCTGCTTTCAGGAATTGCTTTCCTGACTGCGTGAAGGCCATGACCGGAGTAACGACCTGCATCTGGCCATTATGAGTTACCTCGATATTGGCACCCACCTGCATTGTATTCGGATCGCTGTGGTTGCCCATATCGAAACTGGTAAACTTCACATCGAAGTCGCCAATGCGCTTGGCTTCACCGCGCGTTAAGACCAATTTATCGCCATCGCCAACCGTCTGCTGTTGCTGCGGTGACAGATACAAGTCATGGAAGAAATACTTCCGAATGAATGGCTTGCGCATCATCCCCTGGTTTTCCTTGGCGATGAACATCTTCGGATCAGCCAGATATTCGGTGTGACCATCCTGCACCTTCAAGTGCACGGCATTTTCCTTATTGGTGATATCGCCCTCCATACCGGAGTACTCTATATCATAACCGAGGGAATTAACCGGCGCCTGTCCTGAATACAGATTCACCATTTCGGTCTGTGAAAAAGCGGAAGATATCACAATCCCAACCATCATCACGCCGAATCCCATATGTGTGACAAACCCACCGACGCGAAGGCCGATCTTGCCCGGTTGTAGGAAGATCACGAAGATATTACCAAACAGCGCAAACAACGCCATGAAGATCATCAGCAGATACATGAACTGCGTCACGCCAAAGAAAATCGAAACTGCTGTCCCGACCAACGCCAACGCAAGTGCCGGGGAAAGGCGCTTCAAGAGCGTACCCCACGAACGATCCTTTGACACCAGGAATGGCGAGATTCCGGCAAGCAGCGCCAGGATCACCGCCATCGGCAGGGCAGTCTTGTTGTAGAAATCCATCGACACATTTGCCGGCTCGCCGAAGATTCGAGTAATCAGCGGCGCCGAAGTGCCAACCAGCGTGAGTATCGAAAGAAGCGTCAGGAAGAAGATTCCGACAGCTATCGCGAAATCAACCGAATACGGGTCCTTAATGCCAATACCCGTCTTTGCTGATCGGGCTCTCACAACTAAGAGCACGGTACTCAAGATGAGGAAGAACAACATGAAGAAAACGAGATATCCGGAAATTCCCAGATCGGTAAACGAATGTACCGAGAAATCCGCCAATACGCCGGATCTGGTCAGGAATGTGCCGTAGACCACAAGCAGGAAGGCGAAGATCGCCATCACCAGGTTCGATCTGCGGAACACGCCCTTGTTGCGTTCGATGAGCAACCCATGCATCAGAGCGA
>CAUJJY010000130.1 GCA_963205155.1 Candidatus Zixiibacteriota bacterium
TAAATTTGAGCCAGCCCCAAATTTCCGAATTGGGCAGCCTGAAGTTTTTGCGCCCGGTCGAGTTAGCGATTGGTTCAGTATCCTGTTTGATGATAGCTTAACATGGGAACTCGATGGGAGCATTGTAACTGCCAATCGCAACTCGCCAAAATGCTCGTAAAGGAATAATAAAGATCGGAAGAAACTAAAAGTTGCGGGAGCAGTTCAATTGCTCCCGCAACTTTTTATTGAGGGAGGAAAGAGTTCCTAATGTCAAATTCACAGATTCACGGTAAGATGCAGGGAACTTAAAAGGAGAAAACTTTCATGGAATTAAACAACAATCAATCGTCGAACAACACGACAAAGATCGTCGGGGGCATTGTTGCCATTCTGCTTTGTTGCGCGTGCGTCGTCATTGCCGCGGCGGGCTATTTGGTCTATCAAGCGGCGCAGAATATCCCTACCGATTTTCCGCCGCCCATTGATGTCTTTGAAACCCCATTGCCCACACCGGAGATCGAACGCCCAACCACCGACGAGATCTCTACCGAGACCGTTGAAACGCTGGCAGATACGCTCGTGCCGGAGAATGATCCCTACGAACTGGCGTGTCGTTTGCAAAATATCTGCAATGTGCCTACCACTGTCCCCGGTAAGCAATACAAACTAGGCGATCAAGAAACGTTCTGGGTGACAAATGTGGATACGGTGGAAAATTTCCAAGCCAAAGCCACCTTGCGGTACGTTGGCGACCATATCTATTTCTGGATCGAGAATGGCGTGAAATACGATGAAAGCGACTTGAAGCGACTCGGCGATACCTTCGAGAATCAGATGTACCCGACCAACCGCGAATTCTTCGGCAGTGAGCCAAACCCAGGCATTGATAATGACCCCCGCATCTACATTCTGTACGTGCGCGGCACCGGCGCCTCGAACGCGGGATATTTCTCCACGCCCGATGAATACAACCCCCTCGTCAAGGAATTTTCGAACGGGCACGAGATGTTCTTCTTCAATGCCGACAACATGGATTTAGGCGCGGAAGACACCTACGGCACGCTGGCGCACGAATTCCAGCACATGATCCACTTCAACACCGACCGCAATGAAGCCTCATGGATCAACGAAGGTTTCGCGATGGTCGCCGAACTGTTGAACGCTTATCCCATTTACTTTGACTATTACTACATTACCGATCCCGACCTTAACCTGACCGACTGGTCGCCCGACCCCGGCTCGAACGGACCTCATTATGGGCAATCCTTCCTCTACCTTGCCTACTTCCTTGATCGGTTTGGGGAGGATGCGACAAAAGAAATGGTGAAGCACCCCGAAAACGGACTCGCCAGCATCGACCAGACTCTCGCCGACCTCAACATCACCGACCCGCAAACCGGGAAGGTCGTCACTGCCGACGATGTGTTCATGGATTGGGCGGCGACCATGTGGCTCCAGAATGAATCGGTTGGCGATGGGCGCTATCACTACGGAAACTATCCCGATGCGCCGAACATCTCCGTATCGCAATCCATTGATTCGTGCCCGCAATCCACCAGCGGGTCGGTCAACCAGTACGGCATCGACTATTTTACGATCAACTGCGAGGGCGATCACATCTTGAAGTTCAGCGGCTCGACCGTGGCAAAACTCCTGCCCGCCGACGCGCACTCCGGCAAATACGCGTTCTGGTCGAACAAGGGCGACGAATCGGATATGACCCTCACGCGCGAGTTTGATTTCACTAATGTCAGCGCGCCGATCACGTTCTCGTATTCGATGTGGTACGACCTCGAGACCGATTACGATTATCTCTTCGTTGAAGCCTCCACCGATGGGCAGACGTGGCAGATCCTCACCACGCCGTCCTGCACGAACGAAGACCCCTCCGGCAATTCGTACGGTTGCGGCTACAACGGTCAGACCGGCGATTGGAAGCAAGAGGATGTTGACCTTTCGCAGTTCGCCGGCAAGAAAGTGCAGATCCGATTCGAGTACATCACCGACGCGGCGGTCAACGGCGAAGGCTTCCTGTTGGACGACGTTCGAGTGGACGCGGCAGGCTACACGTCCGATTTTGAAGCGGACGACGGCGGCTGGGTCGCCGAAGGATTCGCGCGTGTCGAAAACGTTCTCCCGCAGACGTTCCGCCTGTCTCTCATCGTCAAAGGCGATACGACCACTGTGACTCAAATCCCGGTCAACGCCGACCAGACGGCTGAATTCCCGCTTTCGCTGAAACCCGGCGAAGAGGCGATCCTCATCGTGACCGGCACGACGCGCTATACAAGACTCTCCGCGGCGTATCAGGTTGAGGTCAAGTAGATACACTTTGTGCCATGTCATTCTGAAGCGAAGAATCTCTACCCTGTGTAAGAGACCCTTCGGGACGCGACGGCGTCCCTCAGGGCGACACGCTGATTGTGATAATGTTTCAAAGTAAAAGGTTGAGTAAAGAGGTAAACAATGGCTACTGCTCCAAAATCTGAAATCCTTCACATGGCTGATCTGGTCGCTTATAACGACGGTTCTGTGGTCAGCCGCCAGATCACCAAAGCGGATGCGGGTAACGTCACGTTGTTCGCTTTCGACAAAGAGCAAGAGTTGAGCGAACACACCGCGCCATACGACGCGCTCGCGCATGTGTTGGACGGCGAAACCGAGATCAAAATCTCGGGCAAGCCGTTCCACTTGAAAACGGGCGACGCGGTCATCATGCCCGCCGGTGAACCTCATGCCGTGAAAGCATTGACGCGCTTCAAGATGTTGTTGACGATGATACGGAAGTAAGAGTATTCAGGTAGACAAGTAAACAGGTACACAAGGAAATATTTTTCCATTGTGTACCTGTTTCGTTTTGTCTGTCTA
>CAUJJY010000131.1 GCA_963205155.1 Candidatus Zixiibacteriota bacterium
GATGGGTTCGAGCGGGAGTCGCTACAGCTACGTGGTTTCGGTATTGTTTTACCGCAAAGGCCTTTGCGAACATAGCCGGTCGCGTCTGCAACCTTAAACTCGACGGAGCAACGCCCCGTTTTCGGAGGCAACGGCGGCCTCTACTATACCTTCGGGGGATTAATTTCTACAGGGGAGCTACAGGATTTGGGGGGAAGTGCACGTTTGACCCCACCCTACGCTTCGGGTGGGCTACCGGGTTTGTGCCCTCACCCCCGATCCCTTTCCCGGCGGGAGAGGGGAAGAGTTTCTAATGTGAGTTTGGTTGCGAAAGCAGTCTACAAATTCACAGCTGTCTAATCATTCAGGGTCGAATTGGAATTCGGCGTTCCAGAAGACGATTCTATCGACGATAACATCGGCATTACAACCGGACTCGAATCGATCGCACCATCCTGAAAGTGACGCTGTGTAGGACGAGTCACAATCGGAGCGCAAGACTCGATACGGTTGGTGGGACTCTGTGTATTCCCAACCGCTTGCCATTACTGCTGTTCCGACGGTAAGAGTATCATATCCGCTGTTGCCATGCCAAATGGAGTTGCTGGAGCAGTCGGTCCAGACGAATTCAAGCGGTGTACTCTGATAAATCAATTCTGTATCGCGCGACGTCGCAAAATTGATCATGAACAGTTGTGACATCTCGGGCAAGACTGTACAGCGCGGGTGATTGTCTCCGTTTTCAAAATCGGCGACCGCAATGAGACGAACCATGGCACGGCAGATATTACTGCAGGCTCCGGGATTATTGATTACTTGATAGGTGAAATACTCCCAGCCGCAAATGGAAAGCTGCTGTCCGAGCATTGCGGATTTTAGTGTCATAACACTCGGATCGTAAGCGATCTGAACCTCTATAGCGCTAAAATCGAATTCACGACTGATCTTGGTTACGCTGACAAGGGCGTCATCGCCGGGGTGAAGCCACCTGTTTTGAGCGAACAGATACAGATTAACGGTGTCAAGGTCAGCAACGATTACTGAAAATTCAAATGCCGCCCGCTCGGTGCGATCAAGCAGCACCCGCACGCGAAAACCAAAGGTTATTCCCGAGTCCGGGCGTTCCGGAGTGAATTCAAAGGAGCCGTGCTGGTCGATTCCAAATACGCCCGTGGGCAATTGGTCGACTGCCCATACTTGCCAGACGTATGCCTTGTCGCTGTCCGCGTTGTCCAGCGAGAATTGGTGGCGAAAGGTGTAACCAGTCTGAGCCTGAGTGAGCAGCGGCGGCAGAGTACCGATTTGAAGCTGCGGTTGATTATCTTCAGTTGGATTTTCGTTGCAAGAGCAGGCAAACGCGACAACCAACGCCAGTGCGATTAATGAAAAGTAACGCATGGGCTTTTCCCCCGGGGATTGAAAGTTGCATGAGCAAGGTATGAAAACGGACAATAATGTCAAGGATGGAATTAGGCCCTCACCTCCCGATCGAATCGGGATCGTTGACCTGACCCCTCTCCCAAAACTGGGAGAGGGGAAGAGCGGATGTGGTGTGCGAGTTGCGATAGTGGCAATCGGGCAGATGAGGACGTCTGTCGCGCACGGCAAGAACGAACAGATTCTTCGCGGCGCTCAGAATGACAATAATGAACCCACCCTGCGCTGCGCTCCGGGTGGGGTACCGAGTACTTTTGACAGATGGTCAAAAGGTGCGGATGTGGACATTCGCGTGCACAAGATGTCACGCCCCGAGAGGGCGTGACCTACAATGGAAGGAAAACTCAACTCGGCAAGTCTACGATGCGTATGTACGAGAAATGGAAGATATCAACAAGGAGCATGTGTGAATTTGACTGAAAACAAGAGGACAGTTCAAAAATACATGGATGGATTCAGCGCCAGCGATCATGAAATGATATTGTCGTGCCTGACTGATGACATAACCTGGTACATGCCCGGAAATTTTCATCTACATGGCAAAGCGGCATTCGACAAAGAAATCGAGAACGAAAATTTCGTCGGCAGTCCGACGATTGCCGTGACGAGAATGGTTGAGGAGAATGACGTCGTAGTTGCTGAAGGAACCGTTCAGGGCAAGATGAAGGCGGGCGGACTATTGGATGCGCTGTTCTGCGACGTCTTTCTTATGGAAAAGGGAAAGATCAAGCAATTGACGACGTATCTGATGAGTCGATAGCCACAGTCACCAGGGGATCCCAAAAACTACGCGGAATTAGCAGAGTTGGTGGTGTGATGCTAAGGGTACGGGTATTTTTGTGTAGCGATATTGAGATGTCACGCCCCGAAAGGGCGTGACCTACGGAGTTAAGACACACCCCGTCTCGTCCCGACAAGTCGGGACGAGCCACCCCTCTCAAGAGGGGAGTTGGAGTTGGTGGTGCCGGTTGAAAAGAATCCCACCCTCCGCTGCGCTCCGGGTGGGCTACCGGGTACAATATGTTGTGATCGAGTAGCAACCATCCCACCGCAAGCGGTGGGGCACCTATTCTAGACTTGACTTATGTGACAGCTTCGGGACATGTGGCGCGCACGGTAGATGATTTGCCCCACCCTGCGCTGCGCTTCGGGTGGGCTACCGGTTCGATCAACATCACGATGAAATCAAAACGGCAGGTGGACACACCTGCCGTTGGCAAATCAGAAATCTACGGATTAACTTACTAACACTTATTGAAGCCGCAGCTACGGCAAGTAACGCAACCTGAATCGTGCTCGAGGCGGGTGCCGCAATCGGGGCATGATTCGTGATATTGCGTGGCCTTGCCTTCGTCGACTCCGGCGCCGAAGTGCTTCTTGAGCACCATGCTAATGGCATCGGGGATCGACTTGATCAAGCGGCCATTTTGATAAAGCGGTGATTCACCGCCGATACCGGCCAACTGCTCGATGATTGCCGAGACCGGAACACCGGAACGCAATGCCAATGAAATAACGCGGCAGATGGCTTCGGTGTCGGCCATGGTTGACCAGCCGGACTTGCCGATCTGGGCGAAGACTTCAAACGGCTTGCCGTTGTGGATATTGATCGTGATGTAGAGGTTGCCGTAACCGGTGCGGATGCGCTCGGTGATGCCGGTGAGGACATCGGGGCGATCCTGAATTTCTTTGGCTTCGGCGATGCCGGCGATTGGTGCAGGAGCTGTGACCATGACCGGCTGGGCGATCTCGATTTGCGGTTCGTCCTTTTTGGCGGTTGGATCCTGCGTCTTACCGGTGGAGAGCACCTGCTGGGGACGAGAGCCGTCGCGATAGATCGTGACGCCCTTGCAACCGAGTTCGTAGGCGTACCAGTAGGCGTCAAAGACATCCTGCTGGGTGGCGGAGTGATCCATATTAATGGTTTTGGAAACGGACGAGTCACAACTCTTTTGGAAGACCGCTTGCATGCGAATATGCTGGGTCGGGGAAACATCAGCAGACGTGATGAACAATTCGCGAACGTCGGCGGGAATTTCATCGAAGCCTTGAAGCGAATTATCGTTGGCGATTTTTTCCATCAGTTCCTGCGAATAGAATCCGCGTTTGTGAGCGACCTCTTCGAACAGCGGGTTGACATCGACAAGCTTGGTGTTGTCCATGACATTGCGGACGAAGGAAACGGCGTAGTAGGGTTCGATACCGGAGGAACAACCGGCGATGATCGAGATTGTGCCGGTCGGGGCGATGGTCGTGACCGTGGCATTGCGCATGATGACGCCGTCTTTTTCGAAGCGCGAATGCTCCCAATTCGGAAACTTGCCGCGCAGGCGCGCCAATTCAGAGGAATAGAAATGGCCCTCGGAATTGATGAAGTCCATAACCTTCTCGCCGAGCTCGAAGGCCTTTTCGCTGTTATATGGCACGCGCAATTTAACGAGCATATCCGCCCAGCCCATCACGCCGAGACCGATGCGGCGGTTGCGCTTGGTTTGCTCTTCGATTTCAGGGATCGGGTACTTATTGGCGTCGATGATATTGTCGAGAAAATGGACGCAATCGCGGACGAGTCTTCTCAAGCGCTCCCAATCGACGCCGCGAGCCGGGTCAAGTTTGGGATTGTAATCGCGCGGGAAATCATCAAAGACCATCGTGCCGAGGTTGATCGAGCCGAGATTACAGGAATCATACGGCGGCAGCGGCTGTTCGCCGCACGGGTTGGTGGCTTCGATGACTTCGTAGCCGGGATTCGGTGACAAGTCATTCATGCGATCGATATAGACGATACCCGGTTCGCCGGTCTGCCAGGCGTGT
>CAUJJY010000132.1 GCA_963205155.1 Candidatus Zixiibacteriota bacterium
GCGCATCGTAGTGGTAGGAGAATGAGGCGATGCCGCGATGATATGACGCAGGCGTGCCCATGAAGTCGACTACGATACCCTCCCTGCCGGCATCCTGGTCGGCCACCAACAAAATCGGCGCACCCTGCTTGAGAGCTCGCGGCAGTTCGCGCGCCGCAGCATGACTGTGGATAATGGTGTTATTCTTCATTCTCGCGATGCGCAATTTGTTGATGTAGCGGTCGATCAGCTTATTGCTTTGCTCTTGCGCAACAAACCGGCACTCTTCAAACTCAATACCGATGTATTGTCCAAGTATCTCCCAATTGCCGACGTGACCGGTCGCAAAGACGACCGGACGTTTCGCGGCAAGGAAAGTTCTTATCGCAGTTAATTGTGATTGAGCATGCGGCGGTATTTTGATTCGTTCCAGTGCGGCTTTGGCGTCGGCGACATCAAAGGCATTGCGGGCAATGTTGCGGTAGACCGCACGAATTATGGGTTGAACTTCCGCGGGAGTTGATTCGGAGAAGACGAGGTTCAAATTGCGGCGTGCAATTTTCACCCGTCGAGCCGTGAACAGCCGGGCGATGTCCGCAAGAAGTCCGGCAAGCGGTACTCGCAGTTTGCCGGGCGTTAGTTTAACCAGAAGGTGGAAGGCGCGGACAAACAGGTACTCAAATACGTGTTGAATCTTCTTCAGAGTCTTTCCATGGCTCATCGTCCGATCCTGAATAGTCGAAGTCGGTGCTCTGGTATTTTTCTTCCTCTTTCCAGCGATCGATCGCGTTTTTCTTGCGCTTGCGAATGATAATCCATCCAAAGACAACGATAAGAGCAAGAATGACCCAAAGTCCCGACATGTCAGAGAGTATAGCAAACAACGTGTAATTGTCCGACAGGAATTTGCGATAGTCAGCCTCGAAGCGCCAGAACGAGACACCGAGGGTGCTGTGAAATGCCTCGCTCATGTTCTGCCCCGAGGCGAAAGCATCGAGCAGATCGAGGAACGCCAATTCGCCATAGCGCGTAAAGATGAAATTAACAACCAGATAGCTTTGCGCGTATGCCAGATTAGCCTCGCTCTGATGGAAACGATTCACGTCATCAATATCGCGTAATGGTAAAATCGACTTGGTGATCTGCGCCGAAGCAATAGTCGAGACTTGCGCAAATGCCCACTCTCCGGCAAACCAGGATGCGAACCCCTCGTCAATGAATCGCGGCAAACGCGCAGTTTGCACGCGCCGGCTCAATGCTATATGTGCCAATTCGTGCTGTAACAAATCTGCCGTGTTTCCCGGATAGCGGTTCATCATCGGCTGGCGCAAGATGATGAGATTTCTTGACGGTATCGCGGCTCCGGCGCCCCATTCCGGAATTTTGCCACCGGCAAGCGCGTCGAACTGCTCCTGAGTTTGGACGATGGCAATATCGATGGTGTCATTAAAGGGTATTCCGAGCAGTCTTCCCAGTCGCAATGCGGCAACTTCAAGGACCAGCCGCATCTCTTTATCTTGCGACTCGTCAGGAGGTGTAAATCGAAACGTCGCGGCTTGAAGCGAGACAGCTGCAGCAATCAAGATGGTGAAAACAGCGACAATGACCTTCATAGACAAAGTATACGCAAACTATCAGGCAAAACAAAAGCCGAGTCGGGATGACTCGGCTCTCATTTTTTTTCGAGATTGGATGACGCAATTAATGACTGGCGCGATGTTAGCCTTTCTTGCGACGCCGGACGAGACCCAAACCCGCCAAACCTGTTCCGAACAACAGCATGGTTGTGGGTTCGGGAACGATTTCGACCGTGTCAGGGCGTAGTATCTTGTTCACATACGCACCGGATACATCTTGCAGCAGACCGCTTTGCGCAGGCGCAGTAGGATCTTCCATCAGGAAATCTTCATTCCAGGCGACAACATCATTGCCCTGGTATGTGCCATCTTTCGCATAAAAGTCACCCCAGGTAGGTGCTCTGGATGAAATAAAGGACAGCGTAACCGAATTCCCTTGATCTTGGGGCGTGTCGAATTTGATGCCATACATTGAGCCGGGCATCTGGGGATTCGATGGATTTGCACCCGAGTAAGTGGCAATCTCCCAACCGCTGTAGCCTGTCCCATTCCAATTGAAGTTCCAAAAATTCGAAGAGGTCGCCGTCGGTGAGATTTCGATTATCATGTGACTTAGTTCTTTGGACAAATTCCCGCCGTTGGCACCTGTCACAGAGTAGTTGTAGCTCCAAGTTCCGTCGCCCAGTAAACTGATGTTCCAACCGAACGTGAAGCCGCCGTTTGCCTGGTCCCAACGCGGCGTTGCCGTAACTCCACTTGGAGTAGAAAGCATACCGGAAAACGTCTGTGCCGTTGCGGCGAGAGGTAGAACCAGCAGAACTGCTGAAAGTAGCAGGAAGAATTTTCTCATGATTATCCTTTCTGGGGAAACCCCAAAAACATTGACAATATCATACAAAGTACAAGCAAGATGCATGCCGTCGTTGGACCACGTTGACACGACCTGTATGTGCCTGCAAAAGAAGAAGTTGTCTCGAAAACCCCTTCCGACTACAACTAAACCCGAAAAACAAGCACATCGGTGCGAATGGTTGTGCAGGAGTCGCGCAGAAACGTGCATGATTGCGGCCTTCGTTTAAACTTGACCTAAGATGTCGCGACGTTTAGCTTTAGCCAATTGGATTCCCCTTCAATGAATGGAGCTTCTTCGATGCGAAAATTTCCATCAATCGTCCTTATGTTCTTTTTGATTTCAAGCACGATGGTTTGTGCCGCCGGGTTTGACATCACAGTAGATGAAAGCAAGCTTAACAACGGCTTGACCGTGCTGATAGCGCCGGACTCAACGGCTGTCACTGTCAGTGTCTTCACCTTTGTCAATGCCGGTTCGCGCGATGAGGATCGCGCTGGAGTGACCGGTCTCGCCCACGTATTTGAGCACATGATGTTTCGCGGAACAGAGAAGTACCCGGTATTTTCAGATGCCGTATCTCCACTGGGTGCCGAAACCAATGCCTGGACAACCAATGACTACACCGCATATTTCCTGAACGCTGAATCACGATTTCTCGACAAGATGTTGGACATTGAGTCGGACCGGATTCGCAATTTGATTTTCACCAACGAAACTTTCCGCACAGAACTAGGGCCTGTAAAAGAAGAGCGCAGGCGCGGTGTTGTGGACGATCCGGAGGGATTCTTGAGCGTCGAATTGGAACGTCTGGCTTATACGATCCACACTTATCATCATCCTGTCATTGGTTGGGAGGAGGACCTTGAACAAAACATGACATCCGACGATGGTCTGCAGTTCAAGAACCGTCATTATGTGCCCAACAATTGTGTCCTGGTAATTTCCGGCAATGTTGCTGTTGACGAAGCACGCAAGGCGGTTGAGAAATACTACGGGGATTGGAAGCCTGGTGAAGCCTACACATCCCTGGTATTGCCCGAGCCCAAGCAGACGGAAGAACGGGTCAAGAATTTCACTTGGAAGGATGATGAGACCTCGCCACTAATGAGAATTGCCTTCCATATCCCATCGGCCAACCAGGATTTTGAGAGTCTGGCTGCAATGAATCTGATCAATGAGGTGCTCTTCTCGAATTCGGGACGACTCACCCGCCAATTGCAGAATGATCTCACCTTGGTTGAGTCGATTAGCGGCGATGGTGAAATGCGGAAAGACCCGAGCCTTGAGATCATTTCCGCACGTTTGCGAAAAGGCGCATCACTTGCAGAAGTCAGAGACTCAGTTTACAGCGAGTTACGACGGATAAGCACCACGGTGATTTCAGATGAAGAGTTGGATCGCGCTCGGAACAACCTGCGTGCTCGCATGATTTACGGCCTCAACAGCCCATCGCGAATCGCTTCATCGCTCGGTGTGAATCGGGTGATCACCGGCAACTATCGCGCTTTGATGCAATTGTTTGAGCTGTACGCTTCAGTGTCGCCCGAGAAGATTCGCATCCTGGCTTCCGAGGTATTCATACCGACCAACCGGACAGTCGTAACACTTGTGCCCAAGAGCGGGATTTAAGGAGCAGGGATGATGATTAATAACAAACTGACCAATGCTTCGCTCCGTCCGGGCAACTGGCAACGCAGGAGTGGATTGGCAATGACTTCCGTGATTCTTTGCCTGGTAGTCGGGTTCTGCATCATTGCATGCGGTCCTGTTGCCGATGACCAGATTGTCGTGCTCAAGAAGCCGGGTTTGCCGGTAATCTATTATCGCGTCATGATCAACGCCGGTTCGGCGCTTGATCCCGTGGAGAGACCGGGATTGGCGTATTTCACGGCAAAATTGCTCGACAAAGGGACGCGGAATCTTTCGAGCGCCGAAATCGAGCGCCGTCTGAATCAGATTGGCGCTGACATCACCATTTCAGTTGATAAAGAAGTAGTCGTCATCACCGGGCGGACACTGTCTGAAAATGCCGGTGAATTCTATAGCATCTTCCGGGAGATTTTGACTGAACCGTCGTTCCCTGAAGATGAGGTCCGCAAGGGCGCAGCAAGACAGATCGATGAAATCGGACGAATCCGGGAAGATGACGCACTGCTGTCGCAGACGGTTTTTGAAAATGCTGTATTTGAAGGTCATCGCTACGGCCACGCTGTACAAGGCACAGTTGAAGCCGTCAGAAACTTCAATCGTCGGGACGTCGTCGAATTCTATCATGCCAACTATGTGCGTGGAAATGTCCTCGCCGGTATCGGCGGGGATGTCGATGACTCGCTTGTGGAGCGGTTCAAGAATGATCTCGGAAGTCTCCCTGCCGGACGAGTGTTGCGGTCAGATGTCGAGCCAAGCCTGCCAAAGACGCCCAAAGTTATTCTGGTCGAGAAGGAAAATCGCACCCAGTCGCATTTGCGCGTAGGGCATGTTCTTGAAGACAACAGAACTTCGCCGCAGTATTATCCGATGCGATTGCTTGGCTGCTATTTAGGACAGCATCGGGAAATGTTCGGAAGATTATTCAAGACGGTTCGCGCCGAACGCGGATTGGCTTACGGTGCGTACGCCTATATTGAGCATTTCCGCCCGTTAGGATGGTCGAAGCTGATGGATAACGGGATTGTCCGCAATGACCAGTATTTCCAGATGTGGACCTACCCGAAGGAGGCAAACTTTGAATTCTGCATCAAATTGATGCTGGAAGAAATGACAAAGCTCACCACTACGCCTCTGACTGCAGAGGAAATCGATCGTACCAAGGACTATGTAGCTAACAACTTCGCTTTCCTAATGGAAACTCCCGACCGGCAACTGGGAATGCGCCTTGACGAGAAATGGTACAAGCTCCCCGAATTTGTCGACAAGTTCAAACACAATATCAATCGCGTGCCGCGCAGCGAATTGCAGACCGTTGCCCTCGACAACCTTCATCCTCAAAGCGTGCTGATCGTAGCGGTAGTTTCAAATGGTGAGCAGGCCAAACGGGAACTGCTGTCGCTCGACACCAAACTGGAGTTGCCATCCGGGTCGGAGGAAGGTGAACTCAAGAGTATCAATGACAAAATCAAGGGGCTGGATTTGAAGTTGCTGCCGGAGGACATCGTGATCGTTAAAGCCTCCGAGCTCTTCAAGTGATTTGTCGGCTTTGCGGCTCACAGCAGGTTTTTGCATCGAAGAACGTAGCGAGTCCGCACTTCGAAGTTGAATACACGCTCCATGAATGTCGCGACTGCTCGTCGGCATTTTTTGATATTGAGCAGCATCAGGTTGATCTCGAAAAGCTCTATGCCGATGTTGCAACCTCCAAGGCGGACATCTATGAAGGTCCGTTCAAGCCAAGCCGCTATTGGCAACACGAGACGGCGCTGATCCGGCGCTACGCTAAGGTCCCAATACAATCCGTACTTGATGTTGGTTGCCGGACCGGCGATTTCCTTAAGCATTGGCCGGCGGATATTCGGCGGGTCGGAGTGGAATTGTCCACCCGATCGGCAGAAGTAGCGCGGTCACGAGGATTGGTGATTCACCAGGGTTACCTTGAGAAAACCGAATTTGATCAATCATTTGATGCGGTAACCTGTTACGCCGTTATTGAGCATCTGACAAATCCGATCACCTTCATTGGACGACTTGCGAGGCTCGTCAATCCCGGCGGAGTATTGGCTATCATGGTGCCGACTAAAGAGTGTTTAAAGCGGCGACTAATTGACGCCATCGGAAAACGTTGGCATATGTACTGCCCGCCTCAACACTTGAATTTCATCAGTCGTACCTTTTTGGACCAGAGTTTTTCCAGCAGCGATTTCGAACTCCAGCTGCGACGATTCACTTCCGGCGGAATGTTCAATCCCTTAGGCGCAATTCCGATTGCAGACAAAATTGGAGCGAGGCTGATGGAGATTAATGATCGGCATGGTCCTCTGAACTTCCTGCCAATCTTCGACCATATGTACAGCTACTACCGATTCAAGAAGTAGGCTAAACGCAGATTCCCGACGAACAAAAAAGTCGAGTCGGTCAGCGCTCTCTTCTCAATTTGTGGATTTTTCTTTACCCCTTAAAATCAACGAGGGGAAGCAGTCCTCTCCTACTTCACTGATACACCCAATGGAATCAGTCAAGCGCTTCCCCTGTCGATACACAACTGAGGCGAACCTCATGTATATTATACATACGAAACCGAAAAACCGCAACAGTTTTTCCGAATTTTTGTTGACTGATTTACAGAAGAAAAGGGACTAATTGTCCACATCAGGGGCGATTTAGCCGTCTTTCTGCGGTCGGTTTGCTTGTAATTCGGCCGTTAAGTTATATCTTCGACAACGATGAATGTGTCAAAGTCTTTGCGCGACTTCAGGAA
>CAUJJY010000133.1 GCA_963205155.1 Candidatus Zixiibacteriota bacterium
ACAATTACCCGAATCCGGCGGCGGACCAGACAACGATCAGATTTGCGCTGCGTGAATCGGGTACTGTCAGTTTGAAATTTTACAATACAGCCGGCGATCTCGTCCTTGAGTCGAGTGTCGACGCGGTTGCCGGGACCGCCAATGAACATTTGGTGGATACCTCGCGGCTGGCGGCCGGCGTATATTTTTGTCAATTGGAAACCGACTCGGGCGATCGCAAGCATTGCTCGATAGCGATATTGAAATAATTCTGCTTTGGAGGATAAATTCATGATTAAGTATCTGGTCATATTGTTGGTACTGCTGTCGGCAGCCATGGGCATGGCCGATGACCAGTCATTGCCGACCGGAGAGATCGGCAAGGCACTGGCGCAAAGAGAGCTGGCGCAGTATCAGCGTCTGTCAGAGTTGACGGATTTCAGCCTGGCGGCATCCGGCTTCGAGGACTTCCCGATGACGTCGGACATCTTCGATGTCAATTACAAGTCACCCGGCAAAGGGTTCTTGTATTCGATGATGATACCGGGCACGGGTCAATTGTATGCAGGTTCAAAGACCAAGGCGTTCATCTTCATGGGCATCGAAGCGCTGGCGTGGGGCGGATACATGGTATGGCAGAATCAGGGCAAGAAGCAGGAAGACGACAACAATGCTTACGCCGACGTCAACTGGGATCCGGAGCGCTATTATAACTGGATGATCGAGACTTATGGAATCACCAGCGATACAATGGCATTTGAGGTAGATGATGAGACTCGGACGTTCACGCATCATCTTCCCGACACAAAGACACAGCAGTATTACGAAATGATCGGTAAGTACGAGCAGTTCCGATATGGCTGGGTCGACTCCGACTATCTGACGAAGGATAGTACTTCAGACTTGCGCAACACCTACTTGCTGGATCGCGACAAAGCCAACAGCAAGTTCGACAAGGCGAAATTGGGCGCGATTGTCGCATTGGCCAACCACTTGTTTTCAGCCTTTGATGCGGCTTTGTCGGCGCGGCGTTACAACCGGCAGCAGGACAGTTTCTCGGAATTTTCCGTGAAGGCGCGTTTGGCCAAGTATGAAGGCAAGCAAATACCGAAACTGATCTTTACCTATAAGTTCTAAGAATGAAGAACTTAATCGCAATATTCATCGCCGGACTTGTGACTGCGGGCAGCGTTGGGGCAGAGACCAGACTGCCGGCCTCGCAGTTTGCGTCAAGTCAGAAGCCGACCATTCAGTACCAGGTTGAGAACGGTTCGGGCTATACAGAGATTCGCGACGAAAAGTCGGGTGAGAACTTACGGAAGAGTCCGTGGCGGGCATTCGCGATGTCGCTGATCGTGCCGGGCACGGGCGAGCTGTACACGGGTTCGACGCTGAAATCGCGTATTTTTATGCTTGCGGAAGTTGGCGGGTGGGCATCGCTCATCTCGTTCAAGCATCTCGCCAACTGGCGTGAAGATGATTATCGACTTCTGGCGGCGCGTGAAGCAGGCGCCGACGTGGCGGGCACGGACGAGCGGTATTTCGATGTCGTTGGCTTCTATGATTCGCGCGAGGAATACAACAAAATCGGCGGTGCATTTGACCCGAGCCGCCAGTATTATCCCGACACCGAAGCCTATTTTTGGAACTGGAGTTCGGATGCGGCGCGTGAACGGTACCGCGATCTGAAAAACGACAGCAAGAGTTTTAGACGCAATTCTGATTTTGCACTTGGATTCATCCTCGCGAATCACTTTCTTTCTGCAGTCGATGCTTATTGGAGTGCCAAGCGGCACAACCGCGGCATCGAATCCGGGTTCTCCGGCGTCGATTTGAAGATGCTGGACGACGGCGGATGGCAGTTGACACTGAACGCGAGGTTCTAAGACCGTGAGTTTCCCGAAGCAAATCCTGATTGGCGGAGTTCTGCTCATCAGCGTGCTTCTCGGAGCGTGTTCACCGCCACCCCAATCAGAGATTGCGGCGCCTCCCGCCGCAAGAAAATTCAACTACATTGGCGAGATTACCGGAACATTCGGCGATGAAGCATTGAGCCTGCCGGTGGCGATTGCTTTTGATTTGAGCCGCAACGCCTATATCATTGATCAAGGTAATAATCGCCTGGTCAAGCTGCGGGCAGATCATACCTTTGACAAGGAGAACGGCGGCTATGGCCTGGGATTTAATGGTCTCAGCCATCCGGTAGCGCTGGAGTCGGATGGGGGAATCAGCTTCTTCATTCTCGATCAGGGGAATAACCGCATTGTGCGCTCCGACTACAGTCTGGTTTTCTCCGATGAAATCCGCTTCAATTCGAATCCCGACCTGGAATTGGCCGGGAAAATTGCAGACATCGCTTACTCGCGATTCGGCAATATGTACCTGGTGGACCCCGACAATCTCAAAGTCATCATGCTGGACAAGGACTATGCGCGGGAGCAGGAATTGTTTCCGGCGGGCGGTTTCGCGCGATGCACAATCGTCACAGTCGGCGACGACGCCAGCGCCTATGTCTACGATCGCGAACTCGACGTGATATATGTTTTTGACAGCTTCGGCAACGCGAAGGGCACGATCAAGCTCGAAGAGGCAGGGATTCTCGGCGATTTCATGGTGCGCGACGGGATGATCATCGCGACCGACAAGGAACGCCACGAGATTGTGGTATTTGACTTGAACGGGCAGCGGTTGATGGCAACCGGCAGCTATGGTTCGGGAACGTTGAACCTAAGCGGACCTACCGGTCTGGCCATGCGGAGCGATAATCTTCTCTATGTCTGCGATACCGGTAATAATCGCATCGTGATCTATGAACTTGCGGCGCCGTTGCCGTGATTGTTTGATACTGATGCTGTCGCGCGCGGGCCTGTCAGCATTACTCATCGCCATATTTCTGCCGCGGGCGGCCTTCGCCCAAGACGCGGCGACTCCCATTTATCTTCATAAGTATTTTGTCATCGACTCGAGCGGGTGCGTGGAAGCGGCGATTTCACCAGAGCTGTTTATCGCAGCTATTAGCTGCGCGGGCGACACGATACCATGGGAGAGTGGGATTTCGTGGGCGGGTAATCGAATGTGTCTGCGCGATCCAAAGAGGAGCTGCGATTCAATACTGGTCATTACGAAATTGGAGCACCGATTTGCGTTTAGCCCTTACAGCCTGCGACCGTATATCACGACCACGCAATTGGCAAGTGTCCCGCAGCCGAGCATTGATACTGCGAGGGGAATTGCGGCGACGACTTCGAATTTGAAAGTTGCCGGCAGCAAGAGTTTCTATGCCGATGTCTCGGAGCGCGGCCGCACGACGCTGGCACAGGGGTTGACGATGACAGTGACCGGGGATTTGGGGCATGATGTGTCGGTACGCGGGAGTTTTTCCGACCGGGGACTGCGAGACAGCCGGCTGGTGACGAGAAGGTTTTCGGAACTGGAGAATATCTTTCTTGAGGTGGAGTCGCCGAAATTTCGCAGTGTGTTTGGCAACTTTCTTCAGCAGCAAACGCAGTTTTCGCTGATTCGGTTTCAACGGAGCGTGCAGGGGATAAAACTGGCTCACACTCTGCCCACGAATCAGACGGAGTTGTCGGTGGCGGTGCCGCTCGGAAATTACGGCCAACATGAGTTCATCACCAGAGACGGGTTCTACGGCCCGTACCGGCTGCCGGGACGCAACGGCGAGCAGGGGATTGCCGTAGTTGAGAATTCCGATGCACTGTGGTTAAATGGCGACAAGCTACAAAGGGGGCGCGACCAGGATTATTATCTCGACTACTTGCGCGGAGAGTTGTACTTCACCGGCAGGCGCGTTATTGATGCCGACGACCGAGTGCGAGTGGAATATGAATTCCAGCGGTTGGAATATCGCAAGACGCTGGTTACCGCCAGCAGTCGCTTTAGCTCGGCGGATTCAGGCAAGTCGATAGCGGTCGGTTACAACGGATTTCTCACAGCTCGCAACGATCCGCTCGACTTCACGTTGTCGGAAGAGGAGATTGCCGCACTGCAAAGAGCCGGCGACAACAGCGATTCAACGATGATTTCCGGAGCAAGGTTTGTCGGCGCAGGATTCGGAAACTATGTAGCAGTGGCGGATTCGACAGGAGCGGTAGTTTACTCGTTTGCCGGCGACAGTCTGGGCGATTACTCGGTGACTTTCGCCGAGTTTGCAGCGGGCGACTACACCTATCTCGGCAATGGCTGGTATCAATATGTTGGTCAGGGGAAGGGGCGGTTTCTGCCGCTAAAGCAATTGCCGATGCCAGAGACCGTGCATCTGACAGCCGCGGCTGGAGAGGCACAACTGTTGCCGGGATTGCGAATCAATGCGGAGTCCGTGTTGTCCAACTTCGATCGTAATCGGTTCTCAAGTAAAGGCGATGATGACAACAACAGTATAGCTGGACTGGTTGGACTCAAGTACAAGCAACCGGCCGGGACGGTCGAGGCGGATGCAACGGCGGAGGTAATTCCAGTTGGATTTCCGCAAGTGTCACGGATCGATGCGATTGAAGATCAATACCTGTGGCAGCGGGAGACGGCGTCAGCCAGCGGGCGTAAGCGCGTGATGGGTGGATTGTCGTGTAAGCCGGGCGAGAAGTTTACGGGTAAGGTATCGACGGGCTTTAGTGATGAA
>CAUJJY010000134.1 GCA_963205155.1 Candidatus Zixiibacteriota bacterium
TGGCCGACGCAGATTGCCACGTGGATGGCGCGAAATGGGTTTCAATTAGATCGAATTCCGGAACATAATCAGCGGTGCGCTTTGATTGGTGCCGGCGATGCACCGGTGATTGTATCGCCCGCTGACAATGCACAGTTCAAGATTCGCCGCGGGGTGGATCTGGAATTTCAGAAGATTCTGCTGGATGCATCGGTATCAAATGAAACGCACACGATTTATTGGTTTCTCAATCGCAAACTAATCTACTCCGGGGACCCGGGTGAGAAAGTCTTCATCACACCGGTTGTCGGAGCGCACACGTTGATCTGCATGGATGAAACGGGACGCTCGTCGCAAGTCACGATGACGATTGGCGAATAACAGACATAAGGAGAAGCCCGCACCCTACGTGAAGATGCGGGCATAAGGACGCGTGTCCTTAAAAGAGGCGGCAAGAATATTACCGGCGATTGTTAGCTGCATATTAAGATGGTTCTGATTGACAAAAAAACCGGGATAGCGCCATCCGCTATCCCGGTGTACCCTCGCTTTTTGAAGCAATCTTTAAAAAGTCACTTGCGACTCAAATGATCATCTGCCCGAGTGCTTCGTCCGCATCCCCGGAGGAGCGGTCTTGGCAGTGCGACCGTCATCGTGGCAGTCATCGCACTTCGGATCAGCTTCATATCTATGGTCGGCATGACAATCGGAACATTCCATTTCAGCATGGACTTCATCAAGGAGCAGTCCGGTAACGGCGTGCTTGAAGTTCGCCTGGTTCCAACCCTTGTGGCAACTGATGCACATTGAGTTGAGCTTGGAGATCTGCCTGCCGGTCGGGTGACAAGCCCAACAATCCAACTGATTGTGATACTGATTCAGCGGCCAGCCGGTCTTGTTGTGGGAGAATCCCGGACGTTCCTTAGTATCGTGGCATTTGCTGCAGGCATCTTCCTTGTGGCAGTCATTGCAGATGGCGTGGACCTGCTCCTGCGTTTTCTTAATTTTAGAAGTTTGCTCAATGTCATGGCAGTTGCCGCAGTTTTCCTTCTCGTGGCAATCGACACAACGGAAACCGAACAGATCGATATGCTCCTTGTGCTGGAAGGTCACAACCGGAGCCGGTTTGTATGGCGTTTGGTAGACCTTCTTCACCGGTTCAGTGATGACCGGGTGCGTTTTGCCGATGATGTCGGTCGGATCCTCGGTCGCCGACTTCATGAGTCCTTCAACATTGGGAATGTGGCACAGAACGCACTTTGTGTCATGACTCCACTCACGATGGCAGGATAGGCACTGGCGATGGTAAGCGCCTTTTAGATTCGGTTTCTTCAAATCCGTCGATTCCGAACTGGCACTATGACAGTCGCTGCAGGGCGGAATCTTTCCGGGCGGGCTGTAGTGATGGCAGGTTGCGCAATCAGTGCCCATCTGCGCCATGGAAGCGTGCACTTTGTGATTGAAGTGCACCGGCTGATAGAGATCGGCAAGCTGCGAGAGGAGCATCGAGTCGGGCGCGTCCTGCAAATTATGGTTCCCTTGCTGGTGAACCATTTCCGTGCGCGGGCACGATTTCAGGCAGGGTTCGCGCAAAGTCGGGACTTCGCAAGTATGACATCTTGTGCAGTCCGTAGTCGGCATTGCGACCGGGCTGTTACGTTGCGCCAACAGCGGCAGTGCGACTATCCCGGTGGCGATCACAATGGCGAACAGTATTAACAAACGATTCTTAGTCATGATGATTCCTTCTCCCCTATGCTGTCTTCACGGTGCTGATGGTGGCCTTATCGGTGCCGCGTTCGCTTGGCGGAACAGCGATAACGGGAAGATTGAGTACGATAAACCGGTAAACGAGAACCAGTGCGCAGATCAACCCGACGGTGACCATGATTTCGAAGATTGACGGGAAATAGGGTTTTCCCGGATAGAGGGGCGTGTATGCGGTCAGGAAGACGTTGATTCTATTGAAAGCCACCCCGAAAATCACAAGCGAAGCCGAGGTAAATAATCCGGCAACTGAATTGCGGATCTTGCGCTGTGACAGGAGGACGATCGGAGCGACGACGCCGAGCAGGATTTCGATATTGAACATGATCGATTCATAAGAACCATCGAAGACCAGCGGCCAGACTTCGCGAAGAGTGATATCGCCGATCTTGACCGCAAGATAGGCACCGAGCAGGACGGGCGTATAGGTCGCAATTGACGAGAGAATTTTGGTTTCCGGTTTGAGCTTGAAACTGCGCGAGGCGATCAGCGACTCGAAAATTACCATCGGGAATCCGACGGCGATGGCGGACATCAGGAACATAAGCGGCGAAATCGGTGAATACCATAGCGCGTGCATCTTGGTTGGCGCGATGACCATCAACGTTCCGAGGGACGATTGATGGAGGCAGGAGAGCACGACTCCGGCGATGATAAAGAGCGAGATGAAACGGCCAAGGAACTTGTGGCAGATGGTCAGCCAGGAGTCTATCAGCTTGTTAAAGACTCGCAACGGACCGGGAAGACTGACACGGCCGCCGAAGCGTTCAGCGACGATGGGCAGGAATTCGATATAGAGTACCGTGAGATAGACCATGACGCACATACCGACTTCAAAGAGTACCGAGTTGCCCTGCCACATGCTGGGGAGCATCGGATGCCAGACGTTATAGTAGCGTCCCAGATCCGCCAAAAGACCAATGACCACAAAAGTATAGCCGAGCATCGCTGTAAGCAGTGCCGGACGAACGATGACGTGGTATCTCTCTTTGTGAAAGATATCGGCAAGAGCGGCGGTGGTAAATCCGCCGGCGGCCAAGGCGACGCCGGAGGCGACATCGATGGCGATCCAGATTCCCCACGGATATTGATCATCGAGGTTTGTCGCAGCGCCTATTCCATAAATCAGGCGGTAAATGTAAGCGAGGATGCCCAGACCGGCGATAGCTGCAACGATCATTGTTCCTTTGGTAAAGAACGGCACCCGAGTAATCGGAGTCGGGACTTCATGAGCGCTCATCATCAGACTCCTTGTCTTCCTTGTTTTCGCGCAGCGAGTGCATGATCAATCCGAGCAGGCCGTAAAGAGCCAGCGGCGGTACAAACGACTTGAAGATGCCATGCTGGATGGTTTCGGTAGTATGCGGGATTGGATCGTTTGTCAGCTTCGGTAATTCGGTATTGATGAAATCGGTCGAAGCAAGATACATCCAACTTGTGCCGCCGACTTCCTTTTCGCCATAGACATGGTTGAAGTACAATTCCGGTTTGGCTTTGATTCGTTCTTTCGCCAGATCAATGAGCTGTTCGCGAGTGCCGAAGGTGAGGGCTTCGTTCGGACAGATTCCGACACACGCCGGCTTGCGGCCTTCTTCCAGGCGATCGAGGCAGAAGGTGCACTTCATTACGCGGGGTTTGAGAGCTTCGTTGTATTCGTATGCCGGTACCTGGAAGGGACATGCTACCATGCAGTAGCGACATCCGATGCACTTCCAGGCATCATAATCGACCGAGCCGAGGCGGTTTTTCTTGAGAGCGCCGACGATACAGGCGGACGCGCAGGCCGGTTGATTGCAGTGCATGCACTGAACTTTGATGGTGTACGGCTTGGCAGTTTCCGGGTTTTTGAATTCGTTAACGACGGTGTAGGCATTGTCGACCGGGCGACGATGCTGTTGGAATACCGATTTGTCCTCGAAGGTCTTCAAGTCGGTGGTGGAGAGCTTATGCTCGTTGTTACATGCCCATTCGCACTTGCGGCAACCGATACAGACGACGGTATCGACCAAGACGCCGTAAGTTTGGCTGCAATCGATTGGATAAGCATCATCGCTTGCCTGCAGATTTCCACCGACGGAAGCTGCTGCTCCGACGGCTGCCATCTTGAAGAGGTCCCTACGTGTGAAACTCATCTAAGATCACCTCTATTCTTCCCTATTACCATACGTCGAATCAAGAGAGAATGTGAAACATTTCACAAGACTCGACGCAAATTCTCTCATTTCCCGCACTATTCATAATAGTCAACATCGGCTTTGTCAAGCCTAAAGTAGACAAATTTTACTATTTAATAGTGTCGACTTATGCCCTTCAAGACTTAACTTGATCAGTCGCATTTATGAAAAAATTCAATTTTAATCCCTTTTTCTTACTCGCTCTAATCGATTGGATATCTGTTAATTAGGGATTCAGGGATCGCGGCGGTGGATACAGTTGATAGAGTGACAAAGAGATAACGGCAGCCCGGTGAGGGGCTGCCGTTACTTGTTGTAGCCGAAGGCTTAGCTGTGGCTCCTTAGGTACAGGAAGCGGACGGACAAATTGGTGCCGGGCCGCCGCCGAATATGAAGTTGATGATATAAACCGCGTCGGAAATGTTAATACTTCCGGTACCGTTGGCATCGCCGAGGCAAGTCGGATTGGGTGCCGCGCCACCGGCGAAGATGTAGTTGATCACGAATACGGCGTCGGAAATGTTGATTGATCCGGTGCCATTGGCATCACCGCACATGCAGGCCGGTGCCGGCGGAGCGGTGTTGAGATAATCGGCCTGCCAGAGAGCGGTCCAGCAAAGCAACCAGTTGTCGGTCGAGTTGAACGCGCCGGCATATGGTGCGGAGTCGAACCAGCTGTTTTCAGCCGGGGCATCTTTGAGACCGATCGAGAAGGCCGGACTTGCGGCAGAAGGTCTCGGATCGAGAGCATTCTGGCCGGCGAAACGGCTGCGAGCGCGATTGTTGCCCGTGAAGAGGGGCTCGTCGATTACGTTGTCCCAACGACCGCCCGGAACTGCGGCAATAGCGCCACCCGCAAGCGGATAGTCGGTGAACAGGCGCTGTTCGGTATACGTCTGGGCGCTGGCAACGAGAGCCGGGGTGATAGCGGCAGAGTTGATAGCGCACCAGATGGTGCCGAAGATGTCAAAGTTGGCAACTGCATAAGCCGGGTTAACGTTGGAGTAGCCACCGACCCAGTTCGGATTGGTGAATGCGCCGGTCAAGCAACGGCTGTGGTATTCGGCGTCAATCTGTCCGCCGAGGATTGTACAATCCGGAATTGGCGCGAGGCTGAAGGACGGGCCGGACTGGTCTTCGATGAAGACGCCGTTACGGGGCCATTCGTAGAAGATCGCGTTGCGGATATG
>CAUJJY010000135.1 GCA_963205155.1 Candidatus Zixiibacteriota bacterium
TGGGGTCATCTCATTCCTCTTTCCAGTACTTTTCAAGCTCTTGATACTTCTCTGGGAATTCAGCAGTAAACCTCATATACGAGGGAATTGGATAGCGAACACCACCCTTGTGTGTGCCTTCTAGTCCATCAATCACTTCTCGGGCGTGAGCAGTCGGAAATGCGAAAGCCATCTCGTGGTCTTGTGTTTGCCCAAATAGTCGATCGCCATAGCAGGGAAGAATCACCTGCGGCTTCTGCGTCTGCATCGTTTCAATACAAATGTCCGCGCAATCAAGGCGAGACGAAAAGCGTGAATGCAAGTAACCTCCGGATTTCCAGAGTGATGCCGCGAGGAGGCGCATCACTTGCGCCGAATTCCCGTAGAGGAGAAACACGTCCGGCTCGAAATCTGCCCGCTCAATCGGAGCTGTCAGGAAATACTCGTACTCTCTGAACGAGAACTTGGGGAGCTCGTGTTCTGTGCGGGCGCCGGCTTTGGCAGTCTCGGTATACATACCCTCGCAACAACAGCCGTCGGTGAAGTGTTCGACCAGCGGCTCGAATCCGAAAGCCGATTTTGCCAGCGGGCAGGAGATGTCTTCGTGGCCAAGCGCAATCGTCCAGCCGTATCTCCGCGCCAGTCCGATACCTTGGCAAATTGCCGATTTGATTCCCAAGTCCTTGAAAGGTCGTTTGACGCGATCGGGAAGAGCTTCACCCGGCTTGACCATACGAATAGCCAGTGGATAGCACTGTGGCCGAACGTGTTTCTGAAGTGAATCATTCAGTTGTTTCAAAATGTCAGTCATCTACTTGCTCCTCGTGAGCACGAATATAGAACAAATTTAGTCGATGTCAATTGGCGTTGATACACCTGCACCTGTCGGTAAACGAGTTCAGCAAACTGCAATCTCTGCCGATTGAGGAGTGTATGACAAAAAATCCCAGAATTCTCGTCGTCGACGATGAAGAGTCGATGTGCAATTTCATGGAAATCATGCTCCGAAAAGAGGGCTACACCGTTTCGACGGCGCAATCCGGCAAGGCCGCTGTCAGTCTAATTGAACAAGAGAACCCGGACTTGGTTATCTCGGATATCATGATGCCGGAAATGTCAGGCATTGATCTCTTGGTTGAAACAAAGAAGCGCCACGAGAACCTGCATTTCGTCGTGATGACGGCATTTGCCTCGGTTGACTCGGCCGTTGATGCCCTCAAGCGCGGTGCCGATGATTACATCACCAAACCCTTCAAAGTTGACGAGATCAAACACGTCATTAAGAACCTGTTGGAAAACGATCAGTTGCGATCAGAGAATCAGAAACTCAAAGACGAATTAGCTGGCCGATTCACGCTTGACAAATTCATCGGCAATTCCGAGGTCGTTGTCCGGTTAAAGGAGTTGGTGAAGCAAATCGCTTCATCGGATTCTGCGGTATTGATTCTGGGCGAGAGCGGCACTGGCAAGGACTTGATCGCCCGCGCCATCCACTCTCATTCACGCAGATGCGACCAACCATTCGTGGCTATCAACTGCGGTGCTATACCGGAACTGCTGCTTGAATCAGAATTGTTTGGCCACAAGAAAGGTTCATTTACCGGTGCTTTCAAGGACAAGGACGGATTGTTCCAAGCGGCCGACAAAGGGATTCTCTTTCTGGATGAAATCGGCAACCTGACAATTTCGTTGCAGGTCAAATTGCTTAGGGTGCTTGAGTCGCAAGAGTTCACGCCGGTAGGTTCGACTGTTCCGGTAAAAGCTGATGTGCGACTCGTTGCCGCTACTAACGCCGATCTTGAACAAGACGTTAAGGCCGGTCGATTCCGTGCGGATCTGTACTATCGGCTAAATGTCCTGCCAGTCAATCTGCCCGCGCTTGGACAGCGGCGCGATGACATCATATTGCTGGCAAATCACTTCCTGGCAAAACTGGCATTCAAGCACAATTGCGCGCCCAAGACTCTCGACGAAGACGCAGAATCACTCATAATAGCAGCAGACTGGCCGGGAAATGTCCGCGAACTCGAGAATACGATTACGCGCGCGTTCCTGCTTTCAAAAGGAAGCGTCATCAAGACAGTCGACTTCCCGGAGAAGCTTCGCTCGTCCGAGCCGGCAGAAATCTCGCCGGCACCCGATACCGGTAATCCGACATTAGAGTCGATTGAAAAGGCATACATTTTCTGGGTGTTGAGTCAGACCAATTGGCAGAAAACCAAGGCGGCAAAGCTCTTGGGCATTGACGCTTCAACGCTCTATCGCAAGATCGAACGCTATGGTCTAAAGAAGGAAGATTAGTATTAAAGACTAGCAGAAATTGCAGTATACGAGCATTGCATTCTGCAATTGTCGTTAGCATAAACCAACGCCGATTTGTTGCGGAGCGAAACGAGCAGCCGAACTCAGTGCCGTAGTTTGCAATACTACAGCCACTTACGAACAGCTGCCGGGACGGCACCGGACTTGCATAGGTGCACAGCAGTTAGCAAGGAGAATGAAGATGATGAATAAAAAATACAGACAATCCGGTTTTACACTAATCGAACTGATGATTGTGGTAGTAATCATCGGAATTCTCGCGGCAATGGCAATTCCGCGATTCATCGCCGTTAGCACCAAGGCCAAGCAATCAGAAGCCAAACTACTTTTGAAGCAAATACATAACAACCAGCAGACTTATTTCCAACAAAATCAGACCTATTGGATTCCCGCGGGCGGAACAATCTGTAACTCGGTAACTCCTTTGGCATTTGCAGAGATCTGGGTCGATATCCAGTTGCCGGCGCGCTACTGCT
>CAUJJY010000136.1 GCA_963205155.1 Candidatus Zixiibacteriota bacterium
CGCGCCGGCGTTTGACAAAAGCCTGATAACGCATGCTGACAGCTCATTTCCAAAGCTCTGGTTTGGCATCTATCAAGAGCCTCGCGCTTCTGAAATCTTCGGTAACTCGGAAACACCGCCACCACCGTTGATCTGGGCGCCCACAATCAGCCACCGTCAATACACAGAAACAATCGAGCGGATCAAAAGCCTGATCGCCTCCGGGGACACCTATCAAGTTAATTTCACCACGCGCCTGCGTGCGGCTATTCCGATTGGGTTTAACACAATTGCGTACTTTCAAGCATTGACGCAAGGACAGCACGCGTCATACGTAGCATACATAGACATAGACAATTTTGCGATTTGTTCGGCATCTCCGGAGTTGTTCTTCCAGCAAGACGGCGATCAGATTCTAGCGCGTCCGATGAAAGGAACCGTCGGCCGGGGCCGCACAACGACCGAAGACAAACAACTATCTGAATGGCTGTTCAATTCCGAAAAGAACCGCGCCGAGAATGTGATGATTGTCGATATGATGCGAAACGACCTCGGAAAAATCGCGCGGATCGGCAGTGTGAAGG
This sequence comes from Candidatus Zixiibacteriota bacterium, assembly GCA_963205155.1. Taxonomy (GTDB): domain Bacteria; phylum Zixibacteria; class MSB-5A5; order CAIYYT01; family CAIYYT01; genus JADJGC01. The sequence continues at coordinate 564 of CAUJJY010000136.1, forward strand.
TTCCACGGCTGTTTTCACTGGAGCGCTATCCCACCGTCTGGCAAATGACTTCGGAAGTCACAGCTTCAACCAATGCCTCCTTCAGCGACATCATCAAGGCGGTGTTTCCGGCTGCGTCGGTCACCGGCGCACCAAAGCCGAGAACAATGCAAATCATAAGCGAATTGGAATCGGAGCCGCGCCGCATATATACCGGCTCAATAGGATTCATTGCGCCAAACCGTCACTCGCAATTCAACGTCGCCATTCGCACGGTCCTGATTGATAAGAAGTTGCAGATTGCGGAGTACGGCGTCGGCGGCGGAATTGTCTGGGACTCCGTTGCCACAGAGGAGTATGACGAATGCCTTGTCAAAGCACAGGTCCTCGTCAAACGACCGCCGGAATTTTCTCTGTTGGAGACGATGTTGTGGACGCCAGATGATGGCTACTTCCTCTTAGAGCACCATCTTCAGCGGCTGACTGACTCCGCTGAATACTTCGGATTTGTTTGTGACCCGCTTCAAGTGCGTTCGAAACTTGAAGAACTTGCAAAGGGATTCAACGGCAGGCAACGTGCCCGATTATTGGTCGACCGTAAAGGAGAAATCACTCTGCAACATTCTGAACTCGCTGAGACATCGACCACCCCGCCTGTCCGCTTACGGCTGGCGACCACGCCGATCGACTCAAAGGATACCTTCCTTTATCACAAGACAACCAATCGGTCCATTTACGAGACAGCCCGCGGCAATGATTTGGATTGCGATGACGTCGTGCTTTTTAATCAAGAGGGTTTTGTCACCGAGACTTCCATCGACAATATCGTCGTCCAAAAAGCGGATGGTACATTTGTCACGCCGCCGGTGCGTTCGGGCCTTCTCGCCGGAACCTATCGCGCACATTTGCTGGAACAAGGCAAGATTATTGAAGAGGCTGTCACCATTGATCAACTGAAGTCCGCAACATCAATCGCTGCCATCAACTCCGTGCGGGGCTGGCGTCCGGCTGTGCTGCTTTCTCAAACTCCTGATTGAATTGCATCCTCGCCACAAGACGCTTGACCTCTCGACCGAATATGTGCATTCTTGGAACACAATCACCGTTCCCGGCTGGCATCAGCTACTAATGGAGGATAAATGTCTGACTCGATACTGCTCGGCAAGGGCGAACTGCCCGTCCAACTGATCGCCCGCATGACCAATCGTCATGGCCTGATTGCCGGCGCTACCGGTACCGGCAAAACAGTCGCACTTCAGGTCATTACCGAGAAGCTGAGTCAGAGCGGCGTGCCGGTATTTCTCGCCGATGTCAAAGGCGACCTGGCCGGAATCTCACAGCCCGGACTTGAGAAACCCAAGATCACCGAACGAATTCAAAAAATCGGCATTACTGACTTTAAGTTCGCCGGAAGCCCGGTGGCATTCTGGGACTTGTTCGGCGAACAAGGTCATCCGATTCGCACAACGATTTCCGACATGGGTCCCCTGCTTCTCGGTCGATTGCTCGATCTCAACGAAACGCAAACAGGTGTCCTCAATCTCGTGTTTCGCATCGCCGATGACAACGCCCTGCTGCTCCTCGACCTAAAGGACCTTCAGGAAATGCTCAAGTTTGTCGGCGAAAATGCCAAGCAGTTCACCACCGAATACGGCAATGTCTCCGCAGCCAGCATCGGCGCTATTCAAAGATCATTGCTCACGCTGGAGGAACAAGGCGGCGACAGATTTTTTGGCGAGCCGGCTCTGGAATTGGATGATCTGATCCGCACCGACAATGCCGGGCGCGGCATCGTCAACATTCTTGCATCTGATCGTCTGATGATGTCACCGCGAGTCTATGCCACATTCTTGCTCTGGTTGTTGGCGGAACTATTCGAACAATTGCCGGAGGCCGGTGACATCGACAAGCCAAAGCTCGTCTTCTTCTTTGATGAAGCTCACCTGTTATTCAATGAAGCACCAAAGGCGTTGCTCGAGAAGATTGAACAAGTTGTGCGATTGATCCGCTCCAAAGGCGTCGGTGTCTTCTTCGTAACTCAAAACCCGCTCGATATTCCCGACACCGTCCTTGCGCAACTTGGCAATCGCATCCAGTTCGCCCTGCGGGCATTTACCCCGCGCGATCAGAAAGCCGTGCGCGCCGCCGCCACCACCTTCCGCAGTAATCCCAAACTTGACATCGAGAAAACTATCACCGAGTTGGGAATCGGCGAAGCGTTGGTGTCTCTGCTTGACGAAAAAGGCGCGCCCACCATTACTGATCGCACGCTCATTGCTCCGCCGCAAAGTCAACTAGGGCCGATTCTACCGCAGCAGCGAAACGAATTGATCAGAACCTCAGCGGTTTTTGGGCGCTACGAAAAGACTGTTGACCGCGAATCAGCTTATGAGCTTCTCAAAGCCAAGGCGCAGCGCGCCGCCACAGCCACTCCAACAATCGTGTTTGAAGATT
>CAUJJY010000137.1 GCA_963205155.1 Candidatus Zixiibacteriota bacterium
ATATTTTGAGCACTTCCCGGGCATTTGGCGGCATGGCGACTTCATCAAGATCACCGAGACCGGAGGCGTGAACGTCTATGGCCGATCGGACGCGACACTCAATCGCGGTGGCGTGCGCATCGGCACTGCGGAAATCTACGGACCCGTAGAAGCCTTGCCGGAGGTCGAAGACAGTCTTGTCGTGGAGAGACGTGTCGCCGCAACGAGCGAAGTTGTGCTCTTCGTCGTTCTGGCATCGGGCCAAATGCTGACAGAAGACTTGATTCAGAATATTCGCCGGGTTGTCCGCGAGCAGGAATCTCCGCGTCATGTGCCGGACAAGATACTGCAGATCACTGATGTACCGCGAACCATCAGCGGCAAAAAAGTCGAATTGGCGGTGGCGCGGATACTTAACGGACAGCCGGTCACCAATCGCGAAGTGCTGGCAAATCCCAATTCTCTCAATCAGTTCGAAGTCATCGCCCGCAATTGGACCTAGCCCGCTTCTCCTTTTCGGTTTTATCCCGCAAAAATCACCTTGCTCGAAACGTATAATTGTATGTAATATAGAGTGTTATAGTACAAATTGTGGTGCAGGCCAGGGCCAACACTGCATCCGGCTAAATTCGAGAATACTGATGGAGATCTGATCGATGAAGGAATTTCGTTCACATCAATCCGGCGTGAACGCCACAGTTGATAAAGACGCCGCCGCGCGAGTGAATCCTCCCGACAACGAAAACATCCGGCGTTTGCCAAATCATCTGCGCCAATTCATCGTCGATCAGAATTACGAGCGCTATACGCCCGTCGACCACGCGGTCTGGCGATACGTGATGCGCCAGAACTACAATTTCCTGCGCGAATACGCCCACTTGATCTACTTCGATGGTCTGGAGAAAACCGGCATCGGTGTCGAGCGAATTCCCTCAATTCTCGAAATGAATGACATTCTTGCCCGCATCGGCTGGGCCGCTGTCACGGTCGACGGCTTCATTCCGCCAGCCGCGTTTATGGAGTTTCAGGAATACCGCGTTCTGGTGATCGCCGCTGATATCCGCCAGATCGAACACGTCGAATATACACCGGCCCCAGACATCATTCACGAAGCCGCCGGCCATGCTCCGATAATTGCCGACCAGCAGTATGCCGATTATCTCCAGCAATTCGGAGCCGTCGGTGCGAAAGCGATGTCGTCCAAGAAAGACTTCGAACTTTACGAAGCAATACGCCACCTTTCTATTCTCAAAGAAGCTCATACCGCCGACCCTGCGGAAATTAAACGTGCCGAAGAAGACGTTGCCTTCAAACAGGCCAATCTCGGCAAACCGTCGGAAATGGCACTCGTGTCGCGATTGCACTGGTGGACTGTCGAATACGGTTTGATCGGCGCGCTCGACAAACCCAAGATCTACGGCGCCGGGCTGCTTTCATCCATCGGCGAATCGGCCAACTGCATCAAGCCGACCGTCAAAAAAATTCCATACACAATTGATGCCGCGAATTACGCTTTCGACATAACGACCCAACAGCCGCAACTTTTCGTTACCCCCAGCTTCGAACACTTAAGCGAAGTGTTGAGCGACTTCGCATCTCGTATGGCGTACAAAGTCGGCGGCTTGGAAGGCGTAAGGAAAGCAATCGAGTGCAACAATACCTGCACTTGTCAATACAGCTCGGGATTACAGGTTTCGGGTACATTTTCCGAAGTTCTGCTCGACGATAGGGGAGAATTGGCATATTTGCGAACCAGTTCGCCAACCAATCTTGCTTATGAAAACAAGGAACTCCCCGGACACGACAAACAATATCATCGTGATGGTTTCGGATCACCGGTTGGCAATCTTCGTCATAATCCTCTGCCTCTGGAAAATTGCAGCGAAGGCGAACTGCTGCATCTTGGCATTATCGTCGGTCGCAAGACGGAATTGATTTTCGAAAGCGGCGTGACTGTAGTCGGAACAGTGGCAAACGTGCTTCACCGTGGCGGCAAAGCGATCTTGATTAGTTTCGACGACTGCAAGGTCACTTTCAACGGCAATGTCCTATTTGATCCTGCGTGGGGAAATTACGATATGTCAGTCGGTGCAAAAATCACTTCGGTTTTCTCCGGCGCAGCCGACAAAGACGCATTCGATCAGGTACCCATCGTTCCCAAAGAACGGACCATCAAAGTCACTTACGATCAGAAACGTCTATCACTGCATGAGCTTTACCAACAAGTCCGCGATTGTCGTGAAAGTAAAAGTGGATACGAAACTCTGCCCGTTATCTGGTCGCAGTTACAGGCAAATCACAAAACCGATTGGCTGCTTTCCATGGAGATTCTGGAGATTCTCCATAAGGCGGATCTGTATCCCGCGATAGCTGCGGAAATTCGCACCTTCCTCGAGAAGCGTGCTCGCGAAGACGAATCACTCGCCAAGATGATTGAGGACGGATTTCATCTGATTGCCAAGGGTTGAGAAATTCTGAAAGAAATCCACTTCAAATCGGATACAGCCACCGTGGTCAACCTCAATTTAACTACTTCTCAGCCAAAATGTGATTGACGTAAAATGGGCTATTTCCATTCATTTTGTATGCATTAAGGCAGAAACCTTGAACCGGTTTTTGCGTTACAGTGATTAATTAGTGATAACCTTTTTCCACTCCTTGAAATGTGGGTCTATGAAATTGATTCTTTCTCTATTTGCATTCGTAATAATGCTCTCTTCTGGCGCCGCAGCGCAGTCCGGACAGGCGCGCAATGACGCAACATTGATTCGTCCTGACAGCGCCCTCCAGGCGACACTATCCGCCATGAAGGGTCAGCACCTCGGACTCGACGAGGCTCGCCAATTGGCGATTAGGAATTCCACCCATGTCCTGCTCGCAGAATCTGCCTTACGCGCAGCCAAAGGCGCCCTGCGCCGAGATCGGGGCGCTTTCGATCCCGAGGTCTTCGCTGAATTCGGTCGCGTTGGAAACGACTCACCCAGCGCCAGTCCTTTTGGTGGAGCATCCGTTGTCGAAACCGAACAGACGAATACGACGACCGGTCTGCGTATGAAACTTCCCTTTGGAACTCAAATCGAAGCGCGAGTTGACGCCCGCAAACTCGAAACAAACTCGTCTTTCGCCGCGCTCAACCCAGAGTATAGCGCTGCCAGCCGTCTGCAATTGACACAACCTCTCCTGAAAGGTTTTGGCCCGGCAGCGCGCAGTGACTTCGCAGCCTCTAACCGCGAGTACGAAGCCGCCGAGGCGCGATATGAGCAAGCAGTGCTTGATATCAGCGCATTTGTTGAGAACAAATACTGGGATTTATATGCCGCCGAGCGCGATTTAGCAGTCCAGATATTGATCCGTGATCGCGGGCTCGCGTTTCTTAACCAAGCAACCTTGCGCGCTAATGCAGGTCTTGTCGGACCCGGCGATGTGGCCAAAGCCCGCGTCTTCGTTGCCGATCAGGAGCAACAGGTGCTCGACCGCGAAGAGTCAATCGGCCGCATTTCTGACGAGCTGTCATCCTTGATGGGACAGCGCCCCGGCGGTGGCGAGTTACGCTATCATCCGAGTGATGCGCCGGTTTCAGTTTACTCATCACCTCCCGCCGCAGAATCGATATTGGCGGCTGCACTGGAGAATAATCGCAGTCTAAAAGCCGCAGAAATGGACCTTGAGGCGGCACGCGCGCGTGAAGCCGGTGGCAAGTGGAATGCTTGGCCCACTCTCGATCTTGTCGGGTCGATCGGCGGAAACGGATTGGCCGGCACAGCGCAGGAAATAGAATTCGGTGGACAGACCTTCACTTCCGATTTTGGGGGCAGTGCCGGAGACTCGTGGAGCCAAGCGATCAACCGGGATTATCCCAATTGGTCGATTGGCGTCAAGTTTGTTATGCCGATTGGGCTTCGACCCGGCGGCGGTGAGCGGGATCGATTAACTGCCGAGCGTTTCCGCAGCGAGCAGCTTTACCTCAACACAAGAAGAACCTTAGAAGAAGATGTCCGTGCCTACCATCGCGAGTTGCTCCACGCGAGTCAGCGTCTTGATGCAGCGCAGGAAGGTGTTGAGGCTTCGCTGGAGCAAGTGCGCATCGGCGTGCTCGACTACGATACCGGCCGTATTTCTGCCGTGGAGCTTGTTCTCCTTGCCGAAGATCTGGCGCGGGCACAGCAAAGCTTTACGCGCGCACTGGTCAAAGCCGCCAAGGCAACTTCGCAGATACATCGACTCACAAGCGGAACTGATAATTCAAACTGATAGGATAGATACAATGACTCTAACGACAATTTCACAGCGCCTGCTGCTCTTTATCGCCTCGGCAGGTATCCTTGCCGCAGTGGCTGGCTGCCAGACAAAGCAGGCGGGCGGATTTCAGATGCCGCCTACGCCGGTCGAAACAGCAACGGTTGCACTCTCCACCGTGACTGATCGTTTTGAATCCGTCGGTTCAATCGATGCCAGCGAGATGATCACTGTGGTGTCGGAAATCGATGCACTCGTGATGGCACTGCCGTTTCGCGAGGGCGCGCCGATTAACAAAGGCGACTTAATCGCCCAAATGGATGATTCCAAATTGGCCGCGGAAGTTGCAAAAGCTGAAGCGACGGTCGAACAGCGCCGCGCCAGTTTCGACCGTGTCAAATCAGTGGTCGAGCAGAAAGCCGCAGCACCGCAGGACCTCGATGATGCCGCTGCCGAACTCAAACGCGCAGAAGCCGACCTAGCATTCGCTCAGGCTAATCTGGACAAGACTCGGATCGTCGCACCGTTCTCCGGTGTGGTGGGTGCCCGTCGTGTCAGCCCGGGTGCTTTTCTTCGTGCCGGCAGTGCAATCACTGATCTCACCCAATTTGAAACTATCAAAGTGACTTTCTCGGCGCCGGAGCGCTTTTATCCCAGCCTTACACGCGGATCCGAAGTCCAAGTCTCGACAACGGCCTTCCCTGATTACGTGCTGAAAGGAACTATTGACGTCATCGAGCCGATGATCGACCAGGCGACGCGTTCCGTCAAGATCATTGCGAAGGTGCAAAATCCGGAGGGTAAGTTCCGTCCCGGTATGTCGGCCAATGTCACGGCAGTTCTTCAGGAGCGCAAAGAGTCGATGTCGATTCCCGACGAAGCAATCTTCGCCGAAGGAAGTCAGACTCTGGTCTTTGTCGTCTCGCCGGACAGCACTGCTGTTCGGACGCCCATCAAGATCGGCACACGGATGAGCGATGCTGTCGAAGTGCTGGAGGGTCTCAAAGCCGGTGACAGAATTGTCAGGGCTGGCCATCAGAAGCTATATGATGGCGCCAAAGTGATGCCGGTGACTTCACAACCTGCTTCCCAGACGACCAACTAAAGGAAGGACGACGCGTGAAAATAAGCGAATTATCAATCAAGAGGCCCGTCTTCGCTACGGTGATGAGCCTTGCCATCGTGCTCTTCGGCATTGTGGCGTACACTCGTCTGCCCGTCCGCGAATACCCCAACATCGACTCGCCGATCGTCTCGGTCAACACGTTCTATCGTGGCGCCAGTGCCCGCGTTATGGAGACGGAAATCACTGACGTCCTCGAAGAGCAGCTTGCCACCATTGAAGGCATCCGTACGATGACTTCCTCAAGCAGTGAGCAGGGTTCCGGCATCACCATCGAATTCGAACTCGATCGTAACATCGAGGAGGCTGCCAATGATGTGCGCGACAAGGTCAGTCGCACATTGGGACGGCTTCCCGCCGAAGCCGACGAACCAGTTGTGTCGAAAATCGATGCCAATGCTCAGCCAATTATTTGGATTGCCCTCTCCAGCGACCGGCATAACACCCTCGAATTGTCCGAGGTTGCCGACCTGCAGTTGAAAGAACGCATTTTGCGCTTGCCTGGTGTCGGAGCAGTCATCATCGGCGGTGAACGACGTTATTCAATGCGTGTCTGGCTCGATCCGCAACATATGGCAGCGCATGGTTTGACTACGACTGATGTCGAAAATGCAATTCGACGAGCCAACGCTGAAGTTCCGGGCGGTCGCGTCGAAGGAAAGGGCCGCGAGTTCTCGGTTCTCACTCGGGGCGAAGTTTCCCAACCGGAGGAATTCGCCGCCATAATTATCAAGCAGAGTGGTGATGAACAAGTTCGTCTTGGAGATATAGCCAAAGTTGAAGTTGGAGCCGAAGACGACCGCACGGCAACACGCTACAATGGCCAGCCGGCCGTCGGACTTGGAGTCGTCAAACAATCAACCGCCAGTACATTGTCGGTTGGTGAAGAAGTGGAAAATGCCATGCCGGAACTGCAGAAGTTGCTTCCCCAAGGCATGCAAATCCAATTCGCCTATAACTCATCCGTATTCGTTCGCCAATCGATCAGCGAAGTCGGCGAGACTATCCTCATCGCTTTAGCACTCGTGGTATTGGTGATTCTTGCTTTCCTCAAGAGCCTGCGTGCGACAGTAATTCCGGCCGTAGCAATTCCAATCTCGATCATTGGCGCTCTCGCAGTAGCTTACTTCCTGGGCTTCACGATTAACATTTTGACCCTCCTCGCAATTGTCCTCGCGATCGGGTTGGTCGTTGATGATGCCATCGTGATGCTCGAGAATATCTATCGACATCTCCAGATGGGGAAGAGCCGCCTTCGTGCCGCCTACGATGGCGCCAAGGAAATCGGCTTCGCTGTGCTTGCAACCACAATTGCCTTGGTCGCCGTTTTTGTGCCGCTGGCGTTCCTTACTGGAAGCGTCGGAAGACTCTTCAACGAATTCGGTATTACGGTCGCAGCCGCCGTGCTTATTTCCGGCTTTGTTGCGCTCACCTTTACGCCGATGCTCTGTTCGAAGATTCTCCGGCCATTGCATGGTACATCAACCAGTTGGGCTTCACGCTCGTTTGATGCCTTCTTCGAGTGGGTCGATCGTACCTATGATCGCATCCTGCGCTTCAGCATGCGCCACAAAGGTCTGACTGTGGCAGCATCGATAGTGTTCGTTGGGCTTGGACTGTTCATGTATCGGTTCCTCCCCAGTGAATTGATTCCCACCGAAGATCGCGGAACCGCGTTTGGATTGGTGATTGCGCCGGATGGCTCAACTCTGGAATATACCGACCGCTACATGCGCCAACTTGAAGGCATTCTCATGAGCCTGCCGGAACACAAAGGTCTGTTCACGGCTACCGGGCTGTCGTTCGGTGCCGCCGGCTCTCCCAGCGATGGTTTTGCCTTTTTCCGCCTCAAGGAACGCTCCGAGCGCGAGAAATCACAGCAACAGATCGTTGGCGAGATGTTCCCGCCCTTGTTTGCGATTCCCGGCGTTACTTCGTTTCTCATTAATCTGCCCAGCCTCAATACCGGCGCCGGTAATACGCCGATCGAATATGTGTTGCTCGGTGACACCTATGATGAGCTGCAGTCAGCAGTTGGAATTATGATGCGCAAGGCTTCGGAACTTGGGTTCTTGATTAACCTTAATACCGATCTCAAACTCAACAAACCGCAATTGGAAATCCACATCGATCGTGATCGGGCGGCTCAACTCGGTGTCTCGGTGGCCGATATCGGCACAACACTCGAAACATTCCTCGGCGGCCGCGTCGTCTCCAATTTCAAACGTGGCTCAAAACAGTATGACGTTATTCTGCAACTGCGACCTCAAGATCGCGCAACGCCTGATGCTATTGACCAGTTGTACATTCGCGGCAACGGACAGCTTGTGCAGCTAGCTACCGTTGTCAAAGTTGATGAAACCGTAGCGCCTAAATCGTTAAATCACTTCAACCGCATTCGTTCGGCGAAGATCACTGCAAACCTCCCGCCCGGTGTGGCACTCGGTGATGCGATTGATGCTCTCGACAACATCGCCCGGACTGAATTGCCTCCAAGCATCAAGACCGACTTGTCTGGTCAGTCTCGCGAATTCCGTGATTCGAGTTCGAGTCTGTACTTCATGTTTGTCCTTGCCGTCGTGTTTATCTTTCTGGTGCTCGCTGCGCAATTCGAAAGCTTTGTCCATCCATTTACGATCTTGCTTGCTGTTCCCTTGGCAATTGTCGGAGCGATCGCGGCGCTATTTGCCTTTGGCCAATCGATGAACATTTTTTCGCAGATTGGCTTGATCATGTTGATCGGGCTTGTAACCAAAAACTCGATATTAATTGTCGAGTTTTCCAACCAATTGCGCGAGCAAGGACAGAACGCGCTCGATGCCGTCATTGATGCCTCTCGAATTCGGCTTCGCCCGATTCTAATGACGTCGTTCGCGACCGTTTTCGGCGTGCTCCCGATCGCTATCGGGCTTGGTGCCGGTGCCGAGTCGCGCCGACCGCTTGGCATTGCTGTCGTCGGTGGTCTGATCTTCTCGACCTTCTTAACGTTGGTCTTAGTGCCTGTCGTGTACGCGATGTTGGCACGATTTTCCAAGGTCAGCGCGCATCATGAAGAGCTTGCGGCCGAAACTGGCGTCGCAGAAAAGCCTGCCAGCGTATAATCTCGCGCCTGGAAATGTTCGGTTCAAACGCCAAAGGCGGGGAGAAATCCTCGCCCTTTGGCATTCTCTGTTTCACAGAAGGCAAGGGCTTACACGCTGGTTCTAATCACTGGTGCAACAATGAGTTGGGTGGATTTCCCGCAACAGAGGGGCAGTTTCGTGAAACCGCAATTTGTAGATGTTATTTGTGCATCTTTCGAATAAGTAGGGGCGGGTCGAAAATAATCTAAAATATTGTTGGACTTTCGGATAGGAACAAACGTATATAAGGCATGTTAACCAATCTCCACGTGTAACTTTGTTCAAGCCTTGCATCTGAAAAATCAATTCTTGTCAAATTCTAAGTTCGGAGATTCGCGCAATCGTGCGCAATCACACAATTTGGTTTCGGCCAGTGACTTTGTCGCGTGCCGGAAGCAAAGCATCTACAGGAGTGTAGAATGAACATTTTCGTAGGCAATCTATCACGCGAGACGGCGGAAGCCGATTTGCGTCAGGCTTTTGAGGCTTTTGGGCAAGTTACCCGCGCGACTGTGATCATCGATAAGATGACCAACCAGTCCAAGGGATTCGGCTTTGTTGAAATGTCCTCCAAAGAAGAAGCCGATGCAGCTATTACTGGCATGTCCGGCAAGGAACTGCATGGTCGCACGCTCAACGTGAGCGAAGCCCGTCCGCGTACCGAAAACGACCGCAGCGGTGGCGGTGGTCGTAGTGGTGGTGGCTACGGCGGCGGCGGTGGACGCAGCGGTGGCGGTGGCTACGGCGGCGGACGTCGCTAAGTCTAATTGAAAATTAGCGCGAATTAGCGCTGTGATCAATTTGGGCAGGAGTCTTTGACTCCTGCCTTTTTTTGTTCTGCCCTCGAACGAACTTCATTTTGAAGTCCTTTGATACTAAAACTGGCAAAAGTTGTTGACTTTTTTGTCAACGAAGAGTAAATTCCATACGATATAAAAAAGTCCATTATTGCATCAAGGTAGGTGTAATATCGCAATCTCTAAAGCACTACTTCTCGCCCTGGTACTTTGTATGACGCCGCTGGGCTCGCTCTCGGCTGATGACAGTGCTCGACCGGCTGAAACTGCCCAGACATTTACAGATCTGGATGGCGATGGATTTGATGACGCCATTGAAGACCAAGACGGCGATGGGATTCCCGAAAGAACTGCTGTGGACCAGCAGGAGTCGGCTTCTGCGCCGGCAAGCGACAACATGTTTGCATCAGTCCAGTTATTGAAGGCGACACTCCCCGTATTTTTGCATAATTCCGGAACGTTTAACCACCTAAGGCGCCAATTGACAGCTTTGGTCCAACATCGCGGCGGATTCAGCATCGGAGCTGAATTTGGACCCGGTAGCGACATTGGCAGCGGCGCTGTTTTGGGTGGGGCATGTGCAGGTGGGGCTTGTACACCTCGATAACGGCTCTGCGTCCTCAGTTCCTTGCCTTAATCGCAACTGCGATACTCTCTTTTAGTTGTCCCAACGCCTCGTTCGGCAATGCCTTGTTCGAACTTGGAGTTAATGGCGGATACACCGACAATCTTGTTGGTGATTCAAGTGCAATAGTCGATAGATACTCCACCACGACAGCAGCAGTCCGATTCTATCCAACAACCAAGACCGAATTCAATATTTCCGGGGATGCAATGTTCTACGACCGGACCCCCGGACTGTCAAATCGCAAAGCCGCCATCGGCGCAAAGTTCATCCCGCTGAAAGCTGAATCCAAGCTGTCGCTGTTCTTCAGTTCAGACTTTGATATCCGTCGATATCGCACCGATTACGCCACTTACAATAACAACAACTACAATGTTCGCACCGCC